>VBCJ01000054.1 GCA_005884335.1 Betaproteobacteria bacterium
GAGCAGCGTCTCGAGCCGCTGAACCTGGCCTTCGGTCATCGTCGCACGGCCCGGAATCGAGACGTCCCCGCCCAGATCGAACAAATCGTGCTGGATGTTCTCGAGGACCGCGCGTATTTTTTCGGGAATCTGCTCGGCGAGCAGCACGCCGACCGCAGAATTGAGCTCGTCGATCTCTCCGAGCGCGACGACGCGCGGGCTGTCCTTGCGCGTCCGCGAACCGTCGCCGAGGCCCGTTTCGCCGGAATCGCCGGTACGGGTATAGATCTTGGAGAGGCGGTGGCCCATGAGCTGGGGTTCGGAAAGCCGAAATGTAACACGCGGTCCTTCGGTCCGCTGCCTTGCGCGCTTCAACGCTCGGTCGGCATGCTGAAGCGCATTCGCACCAGGTGGTCGAGCGACAACTTTCCGGGCCCGCGGCAAAGCAGGACGAAGAGCATCGCCGCCCACTGGATGTGAGTCGGCCACGCCTGCGGATAGACGAGCACCTCGATCACTGCGGTCATGCCGAGCAGGACGAACGACGCAGCCCGCGTGGCGAGCCCCAGCACGAGCAGCACCGGCGTCGTGAGCTCGATCGAGACCGCCATATACGCGGCAAGCTCCGGCGGTAGGAGCGGTACCTTGTATTCTTCGACGAAGAGCTCGACGGCCGTATTCCAGTTCGCGAGCTTGGTCATGGCCGAATTCCAGAACACCGTAGCCACGGCAAGCCGCAGCGGAACGGCGAGCAGCCAGTAAGGAACGGAATCGAGCCAGCGAAGCGCGTGTCCGATCGGAGCCAGTACGCGCTGTTCGCTCGAAGCAGAAGTGAGAGTTGTCATGGGAAATTCCCGGATGTGTCGTTCAAACTGAAATCGATGAAACGGCCGGCCGCGAGGTGGTCGGCGAGCAGCGCCGACGCCTCGGTATTCGGCGCTTCGTCGAGGGCGGCGGCGAGCGGCCAGCCAGCGAAAAGTGCGGCGCTGATTCGCCACGCGGATTCGCTCATGCGGCGGACCTCGACGCCGGTTGCAAGGCGCTGCACCAGCAGCAGCGCCGGGCCCGCGCCGGGATCGATCGCGGAAAGCGCGTCGTCATCCTCCTCTAGCACCGCGCGCCAGATGAGGTCCGCGGGGTGATCCACGCGGAGGAAGCTCACCGACGGGTGCGGCACAAAACTCACGCGTGCTCTCTCGGCCTCCGCGAGCGCCGCAAGGCGACGGGGATCGAGCGGCTCCACGTCGGGGGCATGGAGGACGCGGTTCACCGCCCATTCGAGCCGTGTCACTTCGGGCAGGTAGGCGAGCGACGCGGCAGGCTCGAAATCGGACAGGAAATCGGCGAACTTCTCTCCGTAATCGTCGAGACACGCGCTCTTTGGCGGGTGCGCCTCGATGAAAATGCGCGCCGCGCCTTCGAAGAACTCGGCGGCCACGAGGCGATGCACGGCAGGATACGACAGGCGCAGCGCCTTCGTGAGCACGCTCGCAAAGGTGCTACGGTATACGTCGAGCCGCTCGGCCGGGCTCATGCCTGCGTCGACGACGTGCGCGGAGATCCCGCGGTCGTCGTGGACGACGAGACTCGCGCGCATCGCGCACTGGAGCTCAAGCAGCGAGGGCGTGGCCGTTTTCACTTTCCGCCTCGTCGATCAGCGCGGCGGCATGAGCCGCCTCCTCGAGCAGCACCGCCATGGGCGGCACGTCGGTGTCCCATTCGATCAGCGTCGGCACCCGGCCGAAGAGCGCGAGCGCCTCGGCATAGAGCGCCCACACTTCCGGTGCGACGCGCGAGCCGTGATCGTCGATGAGCAGCGTTCGGGCGTCGTCGAGCCGCCGGAGGGAATGACCGGCGAGGTGGATCTCGCCCACTGCTTCGGGAGGCAGCGCTGCGAGATACGCCGAAGCCCGCCAGCCGTGGTTGCACGCGCTGACGTAAATGTTGTTCACATCGCACAGAATGCCGCAGCCGGTTCGCTTTGCGACTTGAGCAAGGAATTCCCATTCCGGGATGATCGAGTGCCGGAACTGCAGATACGTGGACGGATTCTCGACGAGGATCCGGCGGTTCAAATGATCCTGAACCTGCGCGACGTTCCGGCAGACGATCCCGAGCGCCTCTTCGGTCAGAGGCAGCGGCAGGAGATCGGCGAGGTAGTTCCCGGCCGCGACGCTGAAGGAAAGATGCTCGGAGACGAGCCCGGGCTCGGCCCGCTTGACGAGCTCCCGCACCCGCGCGAGGTGCGCCGGGTCCAGCCCCTCCGCGCTTCCGAGCGACAGGCCCGTGCCGTGAAGCGACACGGGGTAGTCGCGGCGGATCGCGTCGAGACAAGCCGGCGCGCTTCCTCCGCCCAGGTAGTTCTCGGTGTGCACCTCGAACCACGCCGCGGCGGGACGCGCTTCGAGGACTTCCTGATGGTGGCGAAAGCGCAACCCGACCCCGGCCTTGGCCGGGATCGAGTCGCGTGTTCGCAGCGGAGGGGCGTGCGAATCCAAAGCTCGCTCCCGATCAGGAGGCCGTCGTCTTGCCGCCCTGGATCTTGGAGCAGTCGCCCGCGGGAAGCAGTACGAAGGACTTCGTATCGCGCGCCTTCGTCGCCTGCCCGGCGCAGGAATGCGCGCCTTCGGCGCAGTCGTTCTTCGCCGCCGCGTTGATGCCGTAGCATTTCTCGAGCTTGCCCTTCTCCATCCTCGCCATGTTGTCCTTCACCACCTGCGGCATCTTGCTCATGTCCATCTTGCCCTGCGCCTGCCCGGGCGACGCCTGAATCGCCAGGGCAAGCCCCACTGCGGTTGATAAGGTCGAAGCAGCCAGTACGTATCGGTTCATAATTGGACCTCTTTGATTTGAGGGTCTCGGAATCGAGACCGCGACAGCAAATTCGCTTCAAACGGACAAAAGGTTACACGCAAGGTAATCTGTTCGCATAACGCAGCCAAAGGAGGAGTCATGGACCGAGTTCGCCTGCCGCTCTTTCTGCTCCGCATCGGCGTCTTCATCGTCATGTTGATGTGGACGCTCGACAAGTTCGTCCGCCCGGGACACGCCGCCGGGATATTCAAGAAGTTCTACGGCATCGACGGGTTTTCCCCGACCGTGTTCTACGTGATCGGCGCCCTTGAGCTGCTGTTGCTGGTCGGTTTCGTCACGGGGACCGCCAAGCGCTACACCTACGGCCTGGTGCTGCTCCTTCATGCAATCTCGACGCTTTCCTCCTACCAGCAATATCTGGCGCCGTTCGACAATCTGCTTTTCTTCGCCGCGTGGCCGATGCTGGCCGCATGCGTCACGCTTTACATGCTTCGGGATCTGGATACGCTCTGGGCCATGCAGAAAACGCCATAATCCTTCGCTTTGTAGCCGGTCGCCCAAGTCTCGATGTCCTCAAGCTCTCACGATCGCGGTCCGGACCTCACTCTCGTCGCGGGCGCTGCGCTTTCGTCGGCCTCGGATTCACGACCGGGGTCTGAGAGACCCGTGGCGCGCGAGCTCGACTGGTCCATCTACATGGCTCGCGCGCAGGCCGGCGACCGGGATGCCTACAGGCGCCTGCTCGAGGACGTCGCGCCGTATCTTCGTTCGATCGCGGCGCGGCACTTTCGGAATTCGGGGGACATCGAAGATGCGGTTCAGGAAGTGCTGCTCACGGTGCACGCCGTGCGGCACACCTACGATCCGGCACGGCCGTTCGGTCCTTGGCTCGTCGCGATCGCCAATCGCCGCGTCGTCGACGGGCTTCGACGCCAGGGGCGTTCCAGGGCGCGCGAAGTCGCCCTCGAGACCGAGCATGAAACCTTTGCAGCGCCTGAAGCGAACTACCATGAGGCGGCTTCGGAAGCGCGCGCGCTGCGGGAAGCGGTGGAGAGCCTGCCCCCCGGGCAACGCGATGCCATCCGGATGCTGAAGCTCCAGGAGATGTCGCTGAAGGAAGCCGCGGCAGTGAGCGGGATGACGGTCGCCGCGCTGAAAGTGGCGACCCATCGCGCGGTGAAGAGCTTGCGGAAGGTGCTCGGAAGACAGGACCGAAGAACGTGATCACCACGCCCGATCTCATCGAGTCGCTTGTCGCTAACGCGGCGCCCGTGCGCAGGCTGCGGCCGCCCGTCGCGCGCGCGGTGGGCTGGCTGTTGTTCGCGGCGCTGATGCTCGCGCTCCTCGCTGTGAGTCACGAAGTGCGGCCGGATCTCGCGCTGCGTCTGCGGCAGCCGGAGTTCGTGATCGGCATCGCCGCGTCGCTCGCGACCGGTGTGCTCGCCGCGATTGCGTCGTTCCTCCTGAGCATCCCCGACCGTTCTCGGGCATGGCTGCTTCTACCGCTGCCAGCGCTCTTCGTGTGGGTATCGACCATAGGCTATGGGTGTCTGATCAACTGGGTGAGCCTTCAGCCGGGGAGTCTTCCCTTCGGCAACGAGGCCGGGTGCTTCGCGCTGCTTGTCCTGACCGGAGTGCCGCTCTCTCTCGCCATGCTCATCATGCTGCGTCACGCGGCGCTGCTTGCACCGACGCGGGTCGCGATTTCGGGCAGCCTCGCGGTGGCCGCCGTGACTGCGACAGCCCTGTCGATTTTTCACGAGCATGACGCGAGCGCAATCATCTTGATCTGGAACTTCGGCACCGCGGTGCTGCTCGTAGCGCTCGGCGGTGCGTTCGGCCGCAGGATGTTCTCGTGGGTAGCTTATGCCGGAAAGTGAATGAAAATCCATCTGGAGAAAATCGGCAGCCTGGGAGCAGTGATCGCCGCTGCCGCCTGTCCGATATGCTTTCCGAAACTGGCGCTCCTCGGCGCGCTCTTCGGCTTGGGCGCGCTCGGCGCGTACGAGTCGCAACTTTTCATCGCCGCTCAGGTACTGATTGCGGTCGCCGTGCTGGGCCACGTGCTCGCGTACTTTCAACACCGCAAGGGCTGGCTGCTCGGGCTCGCGATCTTGAGCGGCGTAGCGGTATTCGGCGGACTGTACTTCCTGCGCTCCGAAGCGTTGATCTACGCGGGGTTCGCCGGGCTGGTCGCGACGAGCGCCACGGACTACTGGGCACGCTTTCACGGGACGCCGGCATCTTCCCGTCAGACCCCTCCTGCGAAAGGCGGATAGAACGAGTGGTATCGGGACCGATAATGGAGTCGGTGATAACCTGCCCGAAGTGCGGCCATCGGAAACGCGAGAAAATGCCGACGGATACGTGCTGGTTTTTCTACGAGTGCGCGGGCTGCGGCGCGCTCCTGCGCCCGAAGGCGGGTGACTGCTGCGTATTCTGCTCCTACGGGTCGGCGAAGTGCCCGCCGATGCAATCCTCCGGGGTCACATAGAGGAGAAGCTCATGGATCAGAAAGTGAAACCCTCGCCACGCCTCGCGCCGCTTCCGGTCGGCCACGCGCCGGAGCTCGAGGAGACCTTCGAATTCTCGAAGAAAAGCCTGGGCTTCGTCCCGAACAGCATGCTGATCATGCAGAG
>VBCJ01000448.1 GCA_005884335.1 Betaproteobacteria bacterium
AAAAAACGGCGGCCAAGGCCGCCGTTTTCGCGTTCTGTTTCCTGCAGTTCAATAGCCCAGCCACTTGGTGAGCATGGCGAGCTGCTGCGGGTCGCCGCTCTCGTAGCCCTTGTAGCCCAGCTTCCCGAGGATCTTCTGGCCGGCTTCGGACTTCTCCAGCCCCAGCATCACCGTGCGCACTTTCTGTACGTCTTGCTCGTTCAGCTTGCTCGAGGCGATCATGTGCTTGATCGGCACGGGCTTCGACTCGAGCAGCACCGCCCCGCCTTTTTCCTGCCACTGCTTGACGACCGCACCCGAACCGGTGATGCCGACGTCACTGAATCCGTTGTCCACGAAGAACGGCACCGCGTCCTGATACCGGGTGGTGCGGATATCCGCCTTAGCCGAGTCGATGCCGAGGTCGCGCATCGTGGCGCGCGTGATCACCGCGGTAATCGAGTCCGGATCGGGCATTCCGAACCGCTTGCCCTTCATGTCCGCCGGCTGCTTCATCTGCGCGTCCTTCTTCACGAAGAAACGCGCCTTGTACTCCGTGAACCCCTTGGTCAGCGCCACCAGCTGGTATTTGCCGTCGCGCAGCGATACGAGCGAATGATGGGCCGGGTGCACGAACGCGAGGTCGTACTGCTGCTCGTCCAGCCCTTTCCTCAGGACCGGGTACTGGTCGACCGGGACGATTCTCACGGTCGTCTTGAGGTGCTTCCCAAGCAGCTCGGCCAGATCCTTGTACTTCTCGCGGATCTCCATGGGCGTGACGTAGTAGGTGACGCCTTCGTTGACCGCCAGAACGAGTTCGGCCTGTGCGGGCGCAGCGGTGAGCAACGCGACGACGAAGGACGCGACGAGCGAGGCGAACAATCTCATGTTTATTCTCCGAAAATTGGGTTTTCTGAAGCTGAGTTCACCCTTATTTGGAGCAACATACATGCCTGCGTCATGAAGGCAGGTCCGGCCGGGGACGACCGCAAGCTTCCTGTCAGGTTCGGGTGTCTCCCGGGCAGGTCCGGGTGCCGCGTAGGCGGACAGCGGTGTGGTCCCTCACCCTTTCCGGGACTGAGGCGGGTCGGCCAGGGCGGGGCAGGCGGCTTGCCTTGTCGGCAATTCGTAATGAGTTGATATCCCGGACACCCGGGCCGGGGTGAGCGCCCCCAGAGGACCTTTAGGCGCTCCGATACTTTTCCTTCGCCCCGCGGGCGAGCGCGAAACCGTTAGAGAGCGCGCCGACGACCTGGAGCGACAGCTCGTGCACGACGTGCGGCGCAACCGCGATCTGGTGCGCGGCCGCATGCCGGCCGATGCGCATGGTCTCGGAAAAGCCGTTCGCGCGGCAGACGTCCGGCATGAGAACCCTCGCGGCGCGGCGCTCGACGAGATCGCGGAACTCGAAGCGCGTGTAGTTGTTCTCGCCGGTGGCAACGGGGATCTTGATGGCGCGCGCGACTTCGGCGCAGGCCGCGATGTCGTCGGCGAGCACCGGCTCCTCGTACCACACCAGGTCGAACTCTTCGAGCACTTGCGCCTGCCGTATGTTCGCGAGCACGTCCAGACGCTGGTTCACGTCCACCATCATGCGCAGCCCATCGCCCAGCGCGCGGCGCACCGCAGCGACGCGTTTCGCGTTCTCGCGCGGATCGGCGTGGTGGATCTTCATCTTGTAGTACTTGCAGCCGAGCGCGGCGTACCTTTCCGCTTCGGCGATG
>VBCJ01000055.1 GCA_005884335.1 Betaproteobacteria bacterium
TCGGAGGCCGGCGCCGCCGGCAAGGACACCCGCGGCATGATTCGAAACCACCAGTTCGACAAGGTGGAGCTGGTGCAGATCGTGCATCCTCAAAAATCATACGAGGTGCTCGAGAGTCTTACAGCACACGCAGAGGAGATCCTGAGGCGTCTGGAGCTGCCATACCGCGTCGTGGCATTGTGCAGTGGCGACTTGGGATTCGCGGCCGCCAAAACCTACGATATCGAAGTCTGGCTCCCCGGGCAGAACGCTTACCGTGAGATCTCATCGTGCAGCAACTTTGAAGCATTCCAGGCGCGCCGCATGCAGGCTCGTTTCCGGAACGATAAGAGCAAGCCCGAGCTGGTGCACACCCTGAACGGTTCGGGACTCGCCGTGGGCAGGACGCTGATTGCGATCATGGAGAACTATCAACGGGCAGACGGCGGCGTGGATATTCCTTCAGCGTTGCAGTCTTACATGGCTCCTCTCAAGACCATCGAACCGGCGCGTTGATCCTCGGCGCTGGTAAAATCCGCCGGACCGGAGAGGTGACGGAGCGGTTGAACGTGCCGGTCTCGAAAACCGGAATACGCGCAAGCGTATCGTGGGTTCGAATCCCACCCTCTCCGCCAAGACCCGTCCCGGGAAGTCCCAGATTATCCTAGGACCACCGATTTCCCTCCACGGCGGCACCCGGACCCGCTCAGATTTCCTCGACGTGCAGGATCGCCGCTTCAGCGGGATGCCCCGTTTCCGGGTCCATCCATGCGGCGCCGCCTATGCCGAATTCCACCTGATCCAGATCGCCGGAATCGGGATCGGGCTCGTCGTCCAATTCCATGTCGGCGATAGCGTCGATTCGCGTGGCGAACGGGCCGTGTTCGTCGGCGGCGCCGTTGAGTCTCCTCCAGTAGTAGCCGTCGGTTCGCTCGGTGACCGTAGCCATGCCGGAGTCCATCTGCGGCGCGGAGAAGAGGTGGCTCATAGTGTCGTCCTTCGCAGTCAAATCAATGCCCGGCTTCGTGTCAGTCAGCCTTCTGGCCCAGGCAGCGCTTCACGCAAACGATGCTCGGCCACGGTTGCGTGCAGGTAGTGTCGCGGAACCGCAAAAAAAGAACGCGCCGACAGGCTAGTCCTTATGGACTAAGTCCATGGAAATCCATTTACTATCAGCTCGTTATCAGCGAGAACGCCTGGAACATCAAATCGGAAAACAGGAAGTCGTTGTCGTGGACATCGAGAATGCCATGTCCAGTTTACCGATGAGCGGCATATCCGATTCAGATCAATCTGTCTGAATCATTGAGGCTTAGAAAATTTGGCCTGCTTATTGCTACTATCCGGGGATTGCAGATCTAAAACCCGGTGAGAGACCTCTTTCCAACTTCGATGAACCCCAGCCTCGGAAGGCGTCCTGTGCATTACTGGCCGAGGTTTCTTTTCCGCATCTTGGGTGCCCTCGCGCACGGGGCAGCAAGGGATAATCCAGACGAGAGCCAGAGCGACCCGGGGCTTGAGCTGAGCGACGCGGGGACCTGGAAGCGATTGCCTTTCCTGTCGCGAAGATTCGTGATCGGCTCGCTCATCGCGTTCGGCATCCTCTTCGCGAACGCCTTCGTGTCATATCGAACGATCGCCAACCTGATCGATGCTTCCCGGACTGCCGAAAACACGCTCAAGCTGGTGGGAGCCCTCAAGGACCTTCAAGGCAACGTCGCCGGTTCGGAGATCGAGCTGCGCGGATACATCATCAGCGGTGAGCGCGATCGTCTCGCCCGGGCGCAGGCGTTTCTGGGGCGCGCCGCGAATCTTGTCCAGACATTACGCGACTTGTCTGGAGCGATTCCGGATCAGATGCCGCAGGTCGAGCTGCTGGGTACGCTGATCGGCGAAGAATTCGAACGTTTCGGCACGCTGAGTAAAATCCACGGCCAGAAGGGCGTATCCGCGGCTATCCGAACCATCGGCACGACGGCGAGCGCGGCGACAAGTCGCCGCATCCAGGTTCTCACGGCGGATCTTATGGCCGCCGGAGATGCGCGACTTGCGCGCAGAGCCGAGCAATCCAAGCGCGGCTCGGATCTCAGCGTCATTACCGCCGCCGTCGCGACGTTGTTCAATCTCGGCCTACTCGGCGTCGTGATCCTGCTCGTGCGGCGGGAAATCAAGGACCGGCAGCACGCGGAAGAGGTAGTCAAATTCGCGGCGACTCATGACCCGTTGACGGGCCTGGCGAATCGGCTGCTGCTGACCGAACGGGTCAATCGCGCCCTCGCTGCGGCAAAGAGCGAAGGACGACGCATCGCCATGCTGTTCATCGATCTTGATCGCTTCAAGAACATCAATGACACCCTGGGCCATGAGGCGGGGGACCGGCTCTTGCAGAATGTGGCGAATAGGCTGGCGCGCTGTGTGCGCAGATCGGATACGGTTGCGCGGCAGGGCGGTGACGAATTCGTCGTGCTGATCGAGGCGTTCCAAGGCCCGGACGACCTCGCCCAGGTGGCCGAAAAGATCCTTGTCGAGGTCGCGGAGCCGATGACGGTGTACGGCAGGGAATTTCAAATCACGGCGAGCATCGGAGTGAGCACCTGTCCGGTCGACGGCGACGACATGCAGGCCCTGCTGAAGAACGCGGATATCGCAATGTACCGCGCGAAGCAGCAGGGCAAGAACACCTACCAGTTCTATGCCGCGCAAATGAACCCGCATTCCGTCGAGCGGCTCGAGCTCGAAGCCGCGCTGCGTCGCGCGCTGGAACGGAACGAGCTGACGTTACATTACCAGCCCAAAGTCCAAGCGCGGACGGGGCGTGTCACGGGAATCGAATGTCTTTTGCGGTGGCAACATCCGACCATCGGTCCGGTCCCGCCCGATCAGATCGTGCCGCTCGCGGAGGAGACCGGCCTGATCGTTCCGATCGGAAAATGGGCGCTCCGCACCGCGTGCCTGCAGGCGCGAAAGTGGGCCGAGCAAGGGTTGCCGTTGCTCCGAATGGCGGTGAACGTGTCGGCGCGGCAATTCATGAGCGCCACTTTGCTGGACGACGTGGTGGGCACGATCGCGGAAACGGGGATGGATCCGCGCTGGATCGAGTTCGAGGTGACCGAAAGCGTGATGATGCCGGATCCGGAGCAAGCGGTGAAACTGTTGCGGAAACTCAAGGCGATCGGCGTGCGGCTCACGATCGACGACTTCGGAACCGGCTATTCGTCGCTCGCTTACCTGAAGCGCCTCCCCATCGACTGCGTGAAGATCGACGCGTCATTTGTCCGGGGCGTTCCTGTGGATGCGAGCGATGTCGCGATCACCGACACGATCCTCGCCATGTCGCGCAGCCTGGGGCTCAAGGTGGTCGCCGAGGGCGTCGAAACCCGGGACCAGATGAGGTTCCTTGAGCGCAGGGGCTGCGACGAGATGCAAGGCTACTACTTTAGCAAGCCTCTGCCGGCGGAGCAGCTGACGGTCTACCTCCGGGAGCATGAGGCGGCATCCGGGGAGAGCGGGCCGCGTGAAGCGTCGAGCCGAATCAGGCTGGTTTCGGGTGGGGAAAAGCGGATCCCCAAATGAATCGGTATCTGGAATTGCGGAGTGAATGTGGGTAAGTGCGTGGGTAGCGGTTGCCTGGTTCGCAACGTTGTTCCTTTATCAATATCTTAGGTATCATTTCAGCGGACACCCTCTCCGCCAACTCTTTAGTCCTGACGACACCCAGCGCTTCGCCCCGTAGTTACCCGGGGGTCAGCCCGTTGGTTTTCCACCCATTGACGAAGAAACAACAACGAAACACGGGCGAGCGCGATGCGACTGGCGAATCAGCTTGCGCCGCCTTATCCGCGCGTCTGTTCCGGACCGGTGCGCCGGACATCCTGGAGACTCCCAGAAGACCTTGAATGTTATAGAAAAACCTGCGTATCTACGCGGCAAGCAGATCGCTCACAGGCGCCTGACTCAGCCATGGACGTGGAAGAATTGGGTTGGCACGATCCCTGCGCAGGGCGAGGCGCGATCTGTTGCGGAGAAACACTGAATCGCCTAACATAAACACCCCCCGTAAAGCCGGTAGAGAAGGGCACAAAAAGAGGCTACCGAAGAAGCAACCGATCCAAACGGGCTATAGGGTCGGTCATTAACACGTACGGCAGCGGGTGGTTAGATTGCTGAATGCTAGTAAAAGTAGGGAGGGTTATTGAGCGTTCGTATCTTCGGGCACTACGTGTCGCTCCCGCTTTTGCTGCTCATGCTCGCGGAAGCGGCGATCAACGTGGGCGCGGTCTATCTGGCGGGGACTGTTCGCTTCCTCGACATTCACTTTCAGGTGCAATCCTATACCGGTGAGTCCCTGTGGCTATTTCCGCGCGCGTTGTTGTACGCGCTCGTGATGCTAGCCACCATGACGGCATTCGGCCTATACGGGTCGGAATTGCACCAGAAGGATCGCGAGTACCAGGTACGCTTCCTTGCGAGCTTCCCGGCAGTAGCCGTGGTGCTGGCGTTCGTGTATTACGCCGTACCGGAAAGCACCTTGGCTCGCGGCATCATGGCTCTGGGCCTGCTGTTCTCATTCCTCTTCACTGCGTCGGCGCGTGCACTGTTCTTCCGGATCGTCGGTCACGACGCGCTGAAGCGCCGGGTCCTTGTAATCGGGAGCGGATCCCGCGCGGCCGAGGTCGAGGCCTTGCTGACCCGGCTCGGTTCGAATGCGGGCTTCAATCTTGTGGGCTTCGTACAGTGTGGGGATGGGGAGCCGTACCCAGACAAATCCAAGTTGCTCGGCGACTGCAAAGCGCTGCGGGCTCTTGTCGAACAGCACCGTGTTGACGAGATTGTGGTCGGGGTGAGGGACAGGCGCAATGGACACTTGTCGATGTCGGAACTTCTCGAGTGCAAACTTGAGGGGATCAGCATCGTGGATTTGCCGACTTTCTTCGAACGCGAGAGCGGCCACGTTCAGCTGAAATCACTGAACCCGAGCTGGATGATCTATTCCATGGGATTTGGCAGGAGTGGTTTTCAGCAGATTTTGAAGCGTGTATTCGATGTTTGGGTGAGCGGGGCTATGCTGATCGCCACCCTGCCGGTGATGCTGTTTGCGACCTTGGCGATCTGGCTGGAGACCGGCCGGCCAATTCTATACCGCCAGAAGCGGGTAGGCGAGTGCGGAGAGGTATTCGAAATCCTGAAGTTTCGCAGTATGCGGGCCGACGCCGAGAAAGACGGGGTCGCGCGATGGGCGAAGGAGAACGACGATCGCGTTACGCGGGTGGGGAAACTCCTCAGGCTGACGCGCATCGACGAGTTGCCGCAGCTCTTCAACGTCTTGCGCGGCGACATGAGCTTCGTCGGGCCGCGTCCAGAGCGACCGCCCTTCGTGAACGAACTCAGCCGGAAAGTGCCCTTCTACGCGAGCAGGCACTCGGTGAAGCCGGGTATTACGGGCTGGGCGCAGATTCGCTATCCCTATGGCGCGTCGGTGGACGATGCCGTGTATAAGCTGCAATTCGATCTTTACTACGTGAAGAACCACTCCTTGTTCCTGGATCTGGTCATTCTGTTTCAAACTGCGCAGGTTGTTTTGTTTGGCCAGGGTGCGCGCTAAGTGCAGATGAAACAGTGCTGGGCTGGCGCGCTTGTGGCGACATTCATCATGGCCGGTTGCGAGAATGTGTCCCGGGTCCCGGAGGCCGCAGGTGACACGGCTCAACCGTTCGCCAGCTTCGAAGGGAATTATCGGATCGGCGTAGACGATAAGGTGCAGATCGCGGTATGGCGCAACCCGGAGTTGT
>VBCJ01000447.1 GCA_005884335.1 Betaproteobacteria bacterium
AACGCCGCCGTCTGGGCGGCGATGAACCACGCCGCACGTCCCCGGTAGATCAATGGGAGCTTGCGCCACCCTACGTAGGCGACGAGGACGATCGTGGCCAGCAGCATCCGAAGCGTGAGCGAGCCGAACACCGGGAGATCGCGCAGCCCGAGCTTGACCATCGTGTACGACGCGCCCAGGATCGCCATGACGAGCACGGCCAGCCCGACGGCACGCGTGTCCAATCGGCCGACGACCGGGTTGCCCACGGAAGGCTGTCAGGTCGAGCTCCGGGCGCACGGCTCTTCAGGCGCGCCACGAGGAGGGCGCGGCGACGGTCGACGTTGCCTGGCAAGGCCGACGTCCGTAGCCCTCTGAAGGCGAGTACGGAGCTGGAGCAGGGACGGTTTATGGCTGTTTCGTCAGACCCGCTCTGACAACCATATGCGTGCAGTCCCCCTCGAGCGCGGACCCAGTGAAGGTCATGCCCGTTCTAGTAACGGGATTAAGGGACCCGACTCCCTGAAGAATCATGACTCCGTTAACTGCACAGTTCCCGGTGGCTGGCACGCGCAGCTTCAGGAGGAAAAAGTTGTTGGAAAGGACAGCTCCGGACAGATCAAAGGAGACAGGGGGATCGCCTTGCGGAGATCCAGTTCCGTTGCCCCCGAGTTTCATGCCATCGCGCGTGATCGTGAACGTGGCGGGCACTAACGCATCGCCCCTGGCAAGCCACATCTCCGGGTTCACTTGAACCGTCATGGGTTGGAGGTTCTGCGGCTGGACTACAGTGAAGCCCGCCGCCGGGCCGTTGGGTTGCCCACCCGGGCCTGCGGGGAAAAGGAAAAAAACTGTTCGAAGTCGAGCGGCGAGCCCGGAGAGGTGGACCTGACCGCTCTGCGGAATTGCACCGAGTTCGCCGAACCAGCCCACGTTCCAGCCAGCGCCTGCGCGGTGCCATCGTCCGCGATGGCCGCCGTGATGTTGTTGATCTGTCTTTGGAGGCTGGACGTTGCGGTCTGGAGATTCGAGATCTGCGCTTGGAGCGCATCGATCTGGGCGTTCACTGCGGGGAGGCCGCCCGGCTGCGCCAGTGCCGGTGCTGCGATGAAGACAACCCATACGGCGACGAGAAGAATGCGAGTCACGAACCCTCCTTCACTCTTTTTATGGACCATGAGGTTAGCCGAGGCCCAAAGGAAGATGCAATAAGGCGAGTGACTCATCGGTGAGGATATGCCCGGCACGCGCGTCCGGTAGGCCGGTCACGAGGACGCGCGGCGACGCAGCTCAGCTAGTAGGGTCGGCCTTCGCTTACGGCAAATATCTACGGAGTTCAGAGCCTTTAGTGACGTATTTGCGAGAGGTTCGCGGGTCAAGCCCGGTGCGCTTGGCGACTTCGGCGTACGTCCCGAGACGTCGGTAAAGCATAGCGCAATACCGGGCGAGGAGCTCCGTTGCCGTGAGCTCGCCGCCGCGCAGCTCCTCGATCAACGCTGTCTCGTCGTCCGGACCTGCGGGGGCTAGATCAGCCGCGTAGCGGCCAGTCAGCAGGATACGTCTCACAGCCTGTTCAAGCTCGCGCACGTTTCCAGGCCAGGCGTAGTCGCGAGGCAGGCTGTTCTCCAGCGCCTCCAGAACCTCCGCGACGAGCGCGGAGTCTGCTATGCCGGCAATACGCTCGACCAGGAGTTGCACGAGTAGCTTCAGCTCGCCTGCGGACTCTGTTATGCGTTGGCGCAGGGGGGGAACTTCGATCACATCGGAGCACAGGCGGTAGAAGAAGTCGTCGCGGAAGCGTCCGTCGCGGCGCAGCCGCCCGAGCGGCCGGTTGGTCGCCGCAATGACGCGTCCCGAGAAGCGCTTTCTTTCATGCCCGCCCAGCGCGGTGAATGTGCGCTCCTGGAGCACCTGCAGCAGCTTGATCTGCACCGGGATCGACACCTCGCCGATTTCGTCCAGAAACAGCGCGCCGTAGGCGCTGCAGCGCTCGAACACGCCCGCATGGTGGTCAATCGCGCCCGTGAAAGCGCCCTTGCGGTGGCCGAAGAGCTCCGACTCGATCAGCGTCTCGGGATACTGCGACAGATTGATCGCGATGAAGCTCTCCGCGAAGTTGGCGGCGAACCGCCGCTCGCCGGGCCGGTACGGGATGAACGCGGAGCGGCCGATTGCGGCGGCGGCTGATCCCTTGCCGGTTCCGGTCTCGCCCAGAACCAGCGTTGAGAAGTCCTCCATGCGATTCCAGAGCGCGGCCTCGTACCCGCGCATGTCATGTGTGAAGACATTGTTCCACAACGCCTCGCGCAGCCTTCGCATGGATTCGCACTCGCCG
>VBCJ01000106.1 GCA_005884335.1 Betaproteobacteria bacterium
CACGCACGCATGGAAGGTGAATTTCTGCAAGTTCACCAACGAAACACGCAGCGGCATCGAGGACTCGAGCCGCCACGAGGGCTTGAAGTCCCTCGCCGCGGTCAACGGCACGGTCGCGGGCGGCGGCTACGAGCTCGCGCTCGCCTGCGATGAGATCCTGATGATCGACGATCGCTCTTCGACGGCGAGCCTGCCCGAGCTGCCGCTGCTGGGCGTCCTGCCCGGAACGGGCGGCCTCACGCGCGTCACCGACAAGAGAAAAGTCCGGCGCGACCTCGCCGACGTGTTCTGCACGACGAGCGAAGGAGTGCGCGCCGACCGCGCCAAGCAATGGAAGCTGGTGGACCACATCGCCAAGCCCCAAGGCTTCAAGGATGCCGTAGCCGAGCGCGCTGCGGCGCTCAGCACGCAAAGCTCGCGCGGAGGCGGTAAAGGCGTGACCCTCAACGCGCTCAAGCGCTCGATCGACGCTGGCGGCTACCACTACGACAACGTCGACGCGGTGATCGACCGGAAAGCACGCACCGCGACCATCACGGTGTTCGCGCCCCGCCAGGACGTTCCCTCCGGCGTCGAGGCAATACACGCGGCGGGCGACAAGTGGTGGCCGCTCGCGATGGCGCGTGAGCTGGACGACGCCATCCTGATGCTGCGTACCAACGATCTCGAGATCGGTACCTGGATTTTCAATACGCGCGGGGACATGGACAAGGCCCTCGCCGCCGACGCTGCGATGAAGGCGAATGAGAACGACTGGTTCGTGCGCCAGGTGATCGGTTTTCTGCGCCGCACGCTCGCGAGGCTGGATGTCACCTCGCGCACCCTGTTCGCGATCATCGACAAGGGTTCCTGCTTCGGGGGCACGCTGTTCGAGCTTGCGCTTGCCGCCGACCGCAGCTACATGCTCCAGTTGCCCGACGATGAAGCCGGCGCGCCGACGGTCGCGCTGTCGCAGCTGAATTTCGGTGCCTATCCGATGGTCAGCCAGGAAGCGCGCATCAGTGCGCATTTCTGCGGCGAGTCGAAGCCGGTCGAGGAGATCCGCCCGGTGATCGGAGAGAAGCTCGACGCCCACGACGCGGCCAGGCTGGGTCTGGTGACTTTCACACCCGATGACCTCGACTGGAACGAGGAGGTGCGCATCGCGATCGAGGAGCGCGCGAGCCTCTCCCCTGACGCGCTCACCGGCATGGAAGCGAACCTGCGCTTCCCAGGCAAGGAAACCATGGAGACGCGCATCTTCGGCAGACTCAGCGCGTGGCAGAATTGGATCTTTATTCGCCCGAACGCGGTGGGCGAGCACGGCGCGCTGAAAGTGTACGGCAGCGGCGCGAAAGCCAAATTCAACTGGGAGCGCGTATGAGCGCCATCGACTATTTCGAGAAGATCCCCAACAACGTCGATCTCGCGAACGACAAGACGCTGCAGCGCGCGCTCGAACACTGGCAGCCGCGCTTTCTCGACTGGTGGCGCGAGATGGGGCCGAACGATTTTGCCTCGGTCGACGTGTATCTGCGCACCGCGGTCGGCGTGGACGCGCAAGGCTGGGCCCACTACGGCACGGTGAAGATGCCCGAGTATCGATGGGGCATTTTTCTGGCCGATCCGATCGCAGATCGCGCCATCGGATTCGGGGATTCCTTCGGCCAGCCGGTGTGGCAGCAGGTGCCCGGCGAATTCCGCTCGCAGTTCCGGCGCCTCATCGTCACCCAGGGCGATACCGAGCCCGCTTCGGTCGAACAGCAGCACCGGCTCGGCCACACCTGCCCCTCCCTCTACGACCTGCGCAATCTCTTCCAGATCAACGTCGAGGAAGGACGGCATCTCTGGGCGATGGTGTATATATTGCACGCGTACTTCGGCCGCGACGGCCGCGAGGAAGCCGAGGAGCTCCTCGCGCGCCACTCCGGCGACGTGGACAAGCCGCGCATCCTCGGCACCTTCAACGAGCCGATCGAGGACTGGCTGTCGTTCTTTTGCTTCTGTTATTTCACCGACCGCGACGGCAAGTTTCAGCTGAAAAGTCTTGCAGAGTCCTCGTTCGACCCGCTCGCCCGCACCTGCCGTTTCATGCTGACGGAGGAAGCTCACCACATGTTCGTCGGCGAGACCGGCCTCGGCCGGATCGTGCGGCGCACGCTCGAAGTGATGAAGCAGACCGGCAGCGATGGCCCCGAGGCGGTCCGCCGCCAGGGCGCGGTGGACCTGCCGCTGCTGCAGCGCTATCTCAATTTCTGGTTCAGCTCCTCGCTCGATCTCTTCGGATCGGAGGTCTCCTCGAACGCCGCAACGACTTTCGCCAACGGCATCAAGGGACGTCCCGACGAGACTACGCAGTATCAGGACCACGTCTGCGCCGATTCGACCTTCGAGATCGAAGTGCCGGACGGCAAAGGCGGAGTCATGAAGGACACATCCCCGATGCGCAACGCCATGAACGAAGTGCTGCGCGACGCCTACATCAGAGACTGCGAGATCGGACTGAAGCGCTGGAACATGCAGATCAAGCGCGCCGGTCACAACTTCGAACTGAAGCTGCCGAGCAGCCGTTTCCGCCGCGCGATCGGGGCCTGGGCGAACATTCCCACCGACCTCGAGGGCCATCCTGTCAGCCGCGAGGAGCACGACCGACGCATGCCCGGCTGGCTGCCGAGCGCTTCCGACAGAGACTACGTGAAGAGCCTCATGCAGCGGGTGGTCGAACCCGGGAAAATGGCCGCGTGGATCGCTCCGCCCGACCGTGGGATCAACAATCTTTCACTGGACTACGAGTACGTGCGCCTCGACTGACCACGTGAGCTTTCGCTTGATCTGAATCAACCCCTTCGAAAGCCGCTCAAAACTCGTACTCGACCTGCATCCGGAAAGTATGCCCAGGCGCTCGCTCGGAAAGGCCGAAGAGCCATGCAGCGTTGTAGCGGATGGCCTGCCGGTCACCCATCGCAAGCTTGCCGAATACGGCGGGGCCGAGCCGGTGGGTTTGCGTGTCAGCGGACCCCCAGCGGTTCCATTTCGCGACCTCTCCGAATCCCTGCAGGCCGTACTCCAGACGCGGCTGCCAGCGATACTTGGCCTGCCATTGGTAGCCAAACTCTGTGTCAGGCCGGCTAGCTGCTTGGAAGTGCCGCTCGACTAGGAGGTTAAGGTTGAGCTGGAGTCGCCCGAATTCCGTCTGCAACAGGGGACCGACGCGCATTTCGTATCCTTCGCTTCGATCCTGCGGCCGCTCGAGTTCCACGATGAACCCGAGGTCCACTGGGTACTCGCCAGCTTCGGTGACCTGAAATTTGTTTTCCCACTCCCAGGCGTCGAAGCGAAGGCCCTCGCCCTGTAGGCGGTCGTACTTGCCGTAAATCTCGGTAAACCATCGCTGCGTGACACCGTAGCCGAATCCCAGAGACCCCGCGCTCTGGCGAGGTTCATCGGGATTGCGTGCCGACCCGGCTTTGAAGTCGAATTCGCGTTCGCCATAGGAAACCGAAGGCAGGAAGACATAGTCTGAAGGTGCAGCGCGGAGCGGAGGCGCCTGCATGAGAGACGCCAGTAGCACGACGTAAGAGCGATTCATCAAAGAGGCTTTCTCGTTGTTTGAAGCAGGTTTGAGGCCGACAGGCAGCCGGGAATGCGGAGCTATCGGCGCGTTGTTACCGAACGATGAGCGTTCCCTGCGCGGTCTTCTCGTGGAATTCGCCAAAGAAGGGGTACCTGCCGGGAGCAAGAGGACCTAGGAACACCGGGACCCTGGAGTTGGCAGGCACCACTTTTTCGCGGTTGAGTGCGTGGCTCTCGAACTCTTCGGGCGTGGAGTCGCGGTTGTCGACGAGCAGCTTGAACTTCTTGCCAGCTGGGACTACGAGTTCCTGCGGCTCAAAACGGTGATCGCGTATCACCAAAAGGAATTCGGCGTCTGCGGCGAACGCGAAGGACGGAATCAGGAGAACAGCCGCAAGCATCCATCTCATTGGGGCCCCCAGGGGTTTTGAGAGCACAATGATAATGCGAATGATTCGCGTTTGCAACAGCCGTCCCGCGTAGAATCGCTACTTCACTGGCGTCATCGACCCATGAACGGATCCCGCCTTGCGCCTGCGCTCGCGGCGCTGCTGATCTGCCTGCCGGGATGGGCGCAGACGGCCCCCAAACCCGAAGCGGAGCGCAGCTCCTTACCAGCGCGCACGCTGCCACCTGCGGAACTCCTTTCCGAGCTGCGCAAGGGTGGCTACGTCCTCTACTTCCGTCACGCGGCGACCGATCTCAGCCAGAACGACGAGAGAATGAAGAGCTACGAGGACTGCGCCAATCAGCGCAACCTCATCGACCGGGGCCGGTCCGATGCACGGGCTGCCGCTGCGGCAATTCGGCATCTGGGCATTCCCGTGGAGCGCGTTCTCGCCAGTCCGTTCTGCCGCACCGTGGAAACGGCGCAGCTCCTCTTCGGGCGCGCGGAGAAAATGGAGGAAGTGCGCGGCGGGCCGAGCGCTCCGGCGGACGCGGAGCGCTACGCGGCCCTGCGAAGGATCTTGGCCACGCCAGTGCACGCCGGAAGCAACCTCGCGATCGTCAGCCACGGCAATCCGTTCTACAGCGTCGCCGGTCCGCCCTACCTCGCCGAGGGTGAAGCGGCCGTGATCCGTCCGCTGGGTGCGGACTTTCAGGTCATCGCGAGGATTCGGGTGGATCGCTGGGGCGCGCTCGGGAGCGCCGCGCGAAACTGAAAGGCTAGAACGCGCCGGACTGCGCGTAATTCTCGAAGCGCGTGTATTCCCCGAGGAAGGTCAGCTTGACCGTGCCAATGGGGCCGTTGCGCTGCTTGAGAATGATGATTTCGGCCACGCCTTTTTCCGGTGTATCCGGCGTGTAGACCTCCTCGCGGTAGATCGCGAGGATGAGGTCGGCGTCCTGCTCGATCGCGCCGGACTCGCGCAGGTCCGACATGATCGGGCGCTTCGGGCCGGTGCGCTGCTCGACCGCGCGGGAGAGCTGCGAGAGCGCCACCACGGGAACCTTGAGCTCCTTGGCGAGCGACTTGAGCGAGCGCGAGATCTCGGAGATCTCGGTGGCGCGGTTCTCGCCTTCGCTCGACGCCTGCATGAGCTGGAGGTAATCGACCACGATCAGTCCGAGCTTCCCGTACTGCCGGTGCAGCCGCCTCGCGCGGGCACGCAGCTCGAGCGCGTTCAGCGCCCCCGATTCGTCGACGAGGATGGGCGCGTCGTGGAGCTTCCCGACGGCGTTGGTCAAGCGATTCCAGTCGTCATCGGAGAGCCGACCGGTACGGAGCTTGTGCTGATCAAGCCGCCCGATGGAGCCGAGCATGCGCATCGCAAGCTGGCTGCCCGACATTTCCATGCTGAATATCGCCACGGGGAGCTTGTTTTCCACCGCGGCGTGCTCGGCCATGTTGAGCGCGAGCGCGGTCTTCCCCATCGAGGGGCGTCCGGCAATGATGATGAGATCGCCCGGCTGCAATCCGGAGGTTTCCCGATCGAGGTCGCGGTAACCGGTCGGGATGCCGGTGATGTCGGAAGGGTTGTCCTTGTGATAGAGCAGGTCGATGCGTTCCATCACCTGCGTGAGCAGGGGCTGAATCTCCATGAATCCCTGCCGCGTCCTCGCCCCGACCTCGGCGATCTCCGCGCACTCCCGCACGATCTCGGCGTAGCGCCTCACGTTGTGCGCCGAAGGCGTGTTGCCGGCAAGCGCCGCAAGATAGGTGATGCCGCCGGTCTTGTCCTTGTCCTCGCTTACCTTGATCGCCTCGTCCACCGTGACCACGTCGGCGGGTTTGCCGCGCTCGATCAGTCGGGAAACGTGGCGGAAGATGCGGCGGTGGTCGTCCCGGTAGAAATCGCCGTCGGTCACGACGTCGCCGACCTTGTCGAAGGCGCCGTTGTCGATCAAGAGGCCCCCGAGCACCGACTGCTCTGCGTCGATCGAATGCGGCGGAACCTTGAGATTCAGCAGCTGGGAATCGGAGGCGGTTTGCGGTACGGGCTGGGCCATGAAAGCGCTTGAAAACCTTTGGCGGAGACTTTACAGCGTAAACGCACAAACAAAAAGGGCCGCTAGCCGCGGCCCTTCTATCAATGGCTTGCGCTCGCGTTACTGTTGCGGAGTTTCCCCAAGCACCGATACCTTGATATGGACCAGCACGTCGGTGTGCAGCGCGACCGCGATGGAATGGTCCCCGACCGTTTTCAACGGTCCCTGCGGCAGGCGGATCATCGAGCGCTCGACCTCGAACCCTTGAGCTTTCAACGCTTCGACGATGTCGAAATTCGTGACCGAGCCGAACAAGTGTCCGTCGACGCCTGCCTTCTGGGTGATCTGGACCATGAGGCCTTCGAGCTTTGCGCCTTTTTCCTGGGCCGCCGCTAGGGTCTGCGATTGAGCCTGCTCAAGCTCGGTGCGCTTTTTCTCGAACTCGGCGAGGCTTTCCGGCGTCGCCCGCTTCGCCTTGCCCTGGGGCAGAAGGTAGTTGCGGGCGTATCCGTCCTTCACCTTGACCACGTCGCCCAGGCCGCCGAGGTTGACGACTTTTTCCAGAAGAATGACTTGCATGGCGGTTCCCTTCAGTGCAGGTCGGTGTACGGCATCAGCGCGAGATAGCGCGCGCGCTTGACCGCCGCCGAGAGCTGGCGCTGGTAGTGGGTGCGCGTTCCGGTGATCCGTGCCGGGATGATCTTGCCGTTCTCGCCGATGAAGTCCTTCAGCAGATCGACGTCCTTGTAGTCGATCCACTCGATCTTCTCGGCGGTGAAGCGGCAGAACTTGCGGCGCTTGAAAAGCTGCTTCGAGCCCTTCTGTTCGCGCTTGCCGTCTCGGCCCTTGCCTTTTCCCTTGCCTTTTCCGAAGCCGCCTCGACCTCTGGGTGGGGGCATGTCTACTCTCCTTCTGCGAATTCGATCTGCGTCGCGTGCAGCAAAAGCGTCCGGCTCGAACGGCTCTTTGCGGCAAGAAACCCGTTTACTTTCACACTGCTTCCCAGCCTCGCGGCGGCGAGAAGCTTCGCCTCGCGCTCGAACGCCACCGCGGCGATCTCACAACTCACCTTGCGCTCACCGCCCGCTTCCGTTTGCACAGAATCGTGCTGGAGCCTGAATTTCAGCATCGGGACGCCTGCCGGCGTATGCCGCAGCGCATCCAGCTCGATCAGCCTGCCGGAAACCGTGACCCGGTTCGCTTGCGCCAATGCTCAGGCGCTCGCAGGCTCCGCGGGCTTGGCCGCCTCACTGCGCGGCACTTCGCCGCGCGGCGCCTCACCCGGGCCGAGGACCGACTTCGCCTTTTCTTCCTTCATCATCGGCGAAGGCGTGGTCCAGGCGCGTTCCATTCTTATGATCAGGTGCCGCAACACCGCGTCGTTGAACTTGAACGAGTGCTCCAACTCGCCGAGCGTCTCGGCGTCGCACTCGATATTCATGAGCACGTAATGCGCCTTGTGCACCTTGGAGAGCGGAAAAGCGAGCTGGCGGCGGCCCCAGTCCTCGAGCCGGTGGATCTTGCCGTTCTTCGAGGTCACCGTGGCGCGGTAACGCTCGATCATCGCCGGCACCTGCTCGCTCTGGTCCGGATGGACGATGAAACACACTTCGTAATGTCGCATGCAAACTCCCTATGGATAGAGCCGCCCGCTCGGTCCGCCGTTGCGACGCGGCGGAAACGGGTGCGGCAGGGTTGGCCGAGTTGTGAAAACAAACGACCGCCGAAGCGGTCGTCGAAGTGATTGAATTCTAACCGAATCGGGGCTGCCGGGCAAGATCCGCGCTCGGGTTCATCGCCCTGCGCGCGTCGCGACAAGGGAACGAAGCTATTATATCCGGCTGTTTCTCTGACCATTTTGGGAAGGACAGGTCGTGCGCTCCAACCTATTCATCGGTGCAGTCTGCGGGCTGATCACAGTGCTCTCTCCACCTGCGTTCTGCCAGCGCGCGGCGGCACCGCCGCCTCAGGGCCAAGGCATTCCGACCGACGACCCTGTCAGGGTCTTGGTCGGACGGCTCGATTTTGAGAAGTACAAAGCGACGATCAAAGGCCTGACCGAATTCGGCGACCGGCGACAGGGGACGGATCGCAATCGCGCAGCTG
>VBCJ01000449.1 GCA_005884335.1 Betaproteobacteria bacterium
GTGTTGTAGCCCATCACGAAGAATGCGAAGCGGTCGGCGACGTACTGCCCGTGGCCGCGGGGAAAGGCCTCCGCCACGATGTCGCGCTGCACCGGCGTGTGGAAGTCCTCGAGCAGGCGCTCGCGGTAGAGCGCCTCGATCCGGTGCGAGCTGGTCTCGAACACGTCGGCCTCGTTGCGCCGCGCGCGGGCTTCGGCCAGGGCGCGGCTCACGATCTTCTCGGCCGAGCCGCGCCAATGGTTGACCCGGACCCCGTGCTTTTGCTCGAACGCGGTGGCGAGCGCCTTGCCGTCGGCGACCGTCATGGTGCTGTAGAGCACCACCTGCCGTTCCTTCTTCGCGCCCGCGACGAGCCGCGCCTCGCGATCGGCGCCTTGGTACATGTAGATGTCGCGGCTGGAAGGGGTCTGCGCGAAAGCGGCCACCGCGAGGCAGGCGAGCGCGGCGGCGAGGCAGGGCGGACGTTTCATGAGGGGACGAGGTGCAATCGCTCCGCTCGACAAATTGCCGATATTACGGTGTACATTATCGACGCTGTCAAACCGGCCGGAACCCTCGTTCTTCCAAGCGGAACACGCGATCCTTCACTGGGAGCGACTCGAATGACCGACCCCGACAACCCCATCCGCATCCGCAAAATCGGCCACGTCGGCCTTTACTGCCGGGACCTCGCGAAAATGGTCGATTTCTACACGCGCGTGCTCGGCTTCAAGGTCTCCGACGTCAACGAGAAAGGCATGACGTTCCTGCGCTTCGGCGCCGACCACCACAGCCTGGTGCTGGCAAAGGCGGCCGAGGCGCCGTCGGGTCCGACGGTGCTGCAGCAGACCGCGATGGAAGTCGCGGACCTCGATGCGCTCAAGCGCATCCGCGCCTACCTGCTATCGCAGAACGCACCCAAGGTCGCCGCCATCAAGCACGAGGGACCGGGCAACGACTACACCAAGCGCTTCGAGGTCGATGACTAGCGCGTGATGGCTCTGATTGATGCCATTCAGGTTTTAGACCTTCCCTAGTTAAGCCATTTTTCAACGGTCTTCGAAGCGGCCGCCGGGCGGATAAGAAGTCCGGTCGTCGAAACCCGCAGCTCGAGTTCCGCGGGCTCGTTCACCGGGACGAATGCGGCCGAGCCGTATTCGGCGTCGAGGAAGGGCGCAAGGAAAGCGTAGCGCTTGCGCAGGTCGAACAGATCCAGGGGCTTTTGCTGGCCGAGCGGGTGCAGCGTGCGCGGGGCTGCGCGCTCCTGCTCGATCGCCCGAAACCTTCCCCCGACGCGGTCGAGCTCGTAGGCGGTGGAAAGGCCGAGCAGGTTCGCGAGCGCGTGCCACTTGAGGATGCGCGCGTCCACGTAGATCTCGTCCCCGGAGATCGGGTAGGTCGCCATGCGGCCGTCGGGAAAGCGCAGTGTCGCCGCGAATTGCTGCGGACCGTAGGGACGTACCGCGATGCGCGCGGCGAGCTCCTCGCGCGCGAGCGAGCGATAGCCCTGAATACCGACAGTGATCGTACCTTCGAGGACCCCGAGCGAAATAAGCAGCAGCCCGAGGAGCGTCCGCGACACGAAGCGCAAGGGGTGCAAGCCGAAGAGCGCGGTCAAGCCGGCGAGGACGAGGATCGCGCCCAGCGATGCGAGCACCGCCGCGCCGAGGAGCCAGGGCAGGCTGGCGGAGTGCGACAGGAACCCCAGTTCCGGT
>VBCJ01000107.1 GCA_005884335.1 Betaproteobacteria bacterium
TGTTCGTCGGCGTCATCCTGGGAATCATCATCGGCGTGCTGCCCGGCCTGGGCGGTGCGAACGGCGTTGCCATCCTGCTCCCCCTCACTTTCTCGATGGCGCAGCAGCCCGGCGGCACCACCTCCGCAATCATCCTGCTCTCGTGCATCTATTGGGGTGCGCTCTTCGGCGGAGCGATCACATCGATCCTCTTCAACATTCCCGGCGAACCCTGGTCGGTCGCCACCACCTTCGACGGCCACCCGCTCGCGCAGCAGGGGCGCGCGGGGAGTGCGCTGACCGCGGCGTTTACGTCCTCGTTCATCGGGGCGCTGATCGCGGTGATCATGATCACGTTTCTATCGCCCGTGGTGGCGGGTTTTGCCCTCCGGTTCGGCCCGCCGGAATTCTTCTCGGTATATCTGCTGACCTTTTGCGCTTTTGTCGGCATGAGCGGCGGCAACGCTGCGAAGACCGTTGCCTCCATGATGATAGGGTTCGCACTGGCTGCCGTCGGCCTGGACAGCGTCACCGGCACCTTGCGGCTCACGTTCGGATTTACCTCGCTTCTGAAAGGATTCGATTTCCTGATCGCGGTGATCGGCCTTTTCGGCATCGGCGAGATTCTGGAGACGCTCGAGGAAGGCCTTGCGTTCAAGGGGGCGAGCGCCAGAATCAACATGAAAGTCGTCCTGGAAACCTGGAAGGAGCTGCCGCGCTATTGGGCGACCTCCCTGCGCAGCGCCGCGGTAGGTTGCTTCATGGGGATCGTGCCCGGCGGGGCAACCCCGGCCTCTTTCATGAGTTATGGCCTCGCGCGCCGCCTCTCCAAGGATGGCAATGATTTCGGCAGCGGCAAGGTCGAGGGCGTCGTCGCGCCGGAAACTGCGGCTCACGCCGCCGGCACCTCCGCGCTCCTGCCGATGATCACGCTCGGGGTTCCGGGATCGCCCACGGCCGCAGTGCTGCTCGGGGGCCTCTTGATCTGGGGGCTCCAGCCCGGGCCGCTGCTGTTCGTCGAAAAACCGGACTTCGTGTGGGGCCTGATCGCCAGCATGTATCTCGGCAACATCGCCGGGCTTATCGTCGTGCTGACCTGTGTGCCGCTTTTCGCAGCGATCTTGCGCATCCCCTTTTCGATCATCGCGCCAGTCATCATCGTGATCTGCGCGATCGGGGCGTACACGGTGCACAACTCGATGTTCGACGTCTATCTGATGGTCGTGTTCGGCGTGATCGGCTACGCTTTCAAGAAGCTCGGCTATCCGCTCGCCCCGATGGTGCTGGCACTCGTTTTGGGGGACCGGGCCGAGGAAAATTTCCGCAACGCGATAAAAGGCTCTCAGGGCGATATGCTGGTGTTCTTCTCGAACGGGCTGGTGGGAGGGTTGACCAGTCTCGCCTTGCTGCTGCTGTTCTGGCCGCTCATCCGAGCCGGCTGGCGCGTGGTGCTCGGAAAAAGCTGAAAGCGAGACGCGCTCAAGCGGCCCGCTGCCTGAGGCGGGACAGGGTTTCCGGGGTCAGATTGAGGTAGGACGCCAGCTCTTTCTTGGGTATGCGGCCGAGCAGGTCTTGATGCTTGCGCATGAAGCGCGCAAGGCGCCCGGGGGCGTCGAGCAGATGAAGCGTGATCGTATGTGCCATCACCTCGGACATCAGCCGCATGACCTCGTGCTCGAAGCGCAGCTTCATTTCGGTATGGCTTTCGAGGAACTCGACCCAGTGGGGCATGGACAGGCGCGCCACGCGGACCTTGGTGACCGCTGCGATACTGTAGGGGATGGGGGTTTTCATCCGCCACGCGGCGTAGGAGGTGTCCATGTCGGTCTCGGCCGCGAAGCGCAGGATCATCTCCTTTCCCTGAGGATTGCTCACGACGCGCTTCAGGATCCCGTCCAGGATGAAGAACTGCTCCATGTTCGTGCTGCCCTGGCGCACCAGCGGCTCGCCTTTCCTGTACTCCGCGATCTCCAGCTGCGGCTCCAGATCGTTCCAGGCGGACACCGGCATTTCGCGCAGGATCAGGTTCTGCTTGAGCTGCAGGCGTATCGTGTTGCGCTGGGGGTGGCTGAGGATGGCCGACACGGGTGGCAGCGGGCGTGCGAACGGTGAGCGGGCAATTAAGCGGGAATTATTGATCGCAGTCAAGGTTGAACTTCGTCAGCGATTTTAGACTCTTGAGTCGATTTTTGCCCTCGCCCGAGCACTGGGCTGAAGGGCTGCATGCAAGGAGACCTCCATGGGAACAGTCGAGCCGCAAGTCGCCTCCGGTCAGGACGTGAAGGTGGTGAGCAGCGGCCAGATCGTCGCCAATGCGCAATCACAAGATGTAACCGACGGCTTTCATCTGGTCATCGATGCCCTCAAGCTCAACGGCATCGACACGATCTTCGGTCTGCCCGGTATCCCGATCACCGACTTCACCCGCGTGGCACAGGCCGCAGGCATGCGCGTGATTTCGTTCCGCCATGAGCAGAACGCAGGCAACGCCGCCGCCATCGCCGGCTTCATGACGCAAAAGCCGGGTATCTGCCTGACGGTGTCCGCCCCCGGCTTCTTGAACGGCCTGACCGCACTGGCCAACGCCACCACCAATTGCTTCCCGATGATCCTCATCAGCGGCTCCAGCGAGCGCGAGATCGTCGACCTCCAGCAGGGTGACTACGAAGAGATGGACCAGTTGGCCATCGCCAAGCCGCTCTACCTCGACCTGCCGGCGAAGCTCTTCCCGCAGAGCATCGATGCGGAGCTCGGGAAAAAGTCCCTGATCAAGGTGGTGGATCCGGCGCCCAAGCAGATTCCGGCGCCGGAAGCGGTCAAGCGCGCGCTCGACCTGCTGAAGGGCGCGAAAAAGCCGCTCATCATCCTGGGTAAGGGGGCGGCCTATGCGCAGGCCGACGCGGAGATCCGTTCCTTCATCGAGAAGACGGGCGTCCCGTACCTGCCCATGTCCATGGCCAAGGGGCTGTTGCCGGATACGCATCCCCAGTGCGCTTCGGCCGCCCGCTCGTTCGTGCTGCCGGAGGCCGACGTGGTGATGCTCGTCGGCGCGCGCCTCAACTGGCTGCTCTCGCACGGCAAGGGCAAGACCTGGGGCGGCACGGACCACAAGGCGTGGGGCGGCCAGAAGTTCATCCAGATCGACATCTCGCCGCAGGAGGCGGACAGCAACGTGCGCATCGACGCCCCGGTGGTGGGCGACATCGGTTCCTGCGTGTCAGCGCTGCTCGCCGGCATCGGTTCCAACTGGCCCAAGCCGCCGGCGGAGTGGCTGGCCGCGATCGCCGAGCGCAAGAACAAGAACATCGCGAAGCTGGCGGAGACCCTGGCCAAGGATCCGACGCCGATGAACTTCCACAGCGCGCTTGCCGTGGTGCGCGACATCGTCAAGGCCAACCCTGACGCGTGCCTCGTCAACGAAGGCGCCAACGCGCTCGATTTCACCCGCAGCATCGTCGACATGTACAAGCCGCGCAAGCGCCTGGACGTCGGCACCTGGGGCATCATGGGCATCGGCATGGGCTTTTCGGTCGCCGCCGCCGTGGTCAGCGGCCAGCCGGTGATCGCGGTCGAAGGCGACAGCGCCTTCGGCTTCTCCGGCATGGAAGTCGAGACGATATGCCGCTACAACCTGCCGGTCTGCGTGGTGGTCTTCAACAACAATGGCGTCTACCGCGGCACCGACGTCAATCCGACTGGCGGCCCCGACGTGGCACCCACCGTGTTCGTCAAGAATGCTCGCTACGACAAGCTGATCGAGGCCTTCGGCGGCGTGGGCGTGCACGCGACGACCCCGGCCGAGCTGCGCAAGGGGATGGAAGAAGCCATCCGCTCGCGCAAGCCCACGCTCATCAATGCCGTCATCGATGAGAGCGCCGGCACCGAAAGCGGTCGCATCACCAGCCTGAACCCGAGCGCAAAAAAGAAATAGGCGCAGAGGTATTGGAGATCCAATGGAAGCTTTAAAGGGCGTCCGCATCCTCGACATGACGCACGTCCAGGCCGGCCCGACGTGCTCGCAGCTCCTCGCCTGGATGGGGGCGGACGTCATCAAGTTCGAGAATCCCCAGGGGGACGCGACCCGCGGCCAGCTGCGCGACATTCCGAATGCCGACAGCTTGTATTTCACGATGCTCAACTGCAACAAGCGCTCGATCACCGTCAACATGAAGAGCGCCGAAGGCAAGCAGGTGTTCGTCGATCTCCTGAAGAAGTGCGACATCGTCATGGAGAACTTCGGTCCGGGCGTGCTCGACCGCTTCGGCTTCAGCTGGGAGAAAATCCACGAGATCAATCCCAAGATCGTGATGGGCTCGATCAAGGGCTTCGGCTCGAGCGGCCCCTACGCCGACTTCAAAGCCTACGAGAACGTCGCCCAGGCGATGGGCGGGGCAATGAGCACGACCGGCGTCCCCGACGGCCCGCCCTTCGTCACCGGCGCGCAGATCGGCGATTCCGGCACCGGCCTGCACCTCGCGATCGGACTGCTCGCGGCGCTCAGGCAGGCCGACCGCACCGGAAAAGGCCAGTACGTCGAGGTGGCGATGATGGACGGCGTCATGAACCTGTGCCGCGTGAAGTTCCGCGACCACCAGCGCCTCACCCGCGGCGACATGCCGGAGTACTCCGTGCCGACCTACAAGGGCATGGGCGAGGTGCCGCGCGCCGGCAACGACTCCGGTGGCGGGCAGCTCGGCAACGCCATCCACTGCAAGCCGCACGGAGCGAACGACTGGCTCTACATCGTGGTCCAGGAAGCGGTCTGGGGAGCGCTCGCCCAGCGCATCGGGCCGGACCTCGGCATTCCGGACCTCGCCACCGACGCGCGCTTCGCCACGATCGGCGAGCGCCGCAAGAACCAGCAGCTGATGTGGACGCTGATCAACAAGTTCGCCGAGAAGCACACCAAGCGCGAGCTCATGACGATCCTGAATCCGCTCGACGTGCCCTGCGGCCCGATCATGAGCACGCAGGACCTCGCCACCGACGAGCACGTCCATGGCCGCGACATGTGGGTCGCGCTCGACCACCCGCAGCGGGGCAAGTGGTACAACGTCGGCATGCCGATCAAGCTTTCCGATTCGCCTGCGCGCATCGAGCGTTCGCCGCTGCTGGGCGAGCACACTGACGAGGTTCTCAAGGAAGTCCTCGGCTACGACGAAACGAAAATCGCCGGCCTGAGGCGGGCGGGCGCCTTCTCTGTCCCCCCCAAGAAGGCGGCGTAGCAATGAAACTAGCAATTATCGGGCAGCAGGACTTCGGTAAAGCGGTGCTCGAGGCCTTTCTTGCCCGCGGCGACGAAGTCGCGGGCGTGTTCTGCGCCCCAGAAAAAGAAGGCGCCAAAGCAGATCTCCTGAAGGTCGCCGCGCAGGAAAAGGGCGTCAAGGTCTACCAGTTCCCCTCGCTGCGGAACAAAGATGCGCACGATGCGCTGCGCGCATTGAGTGCTGATATCGGCATCATGGCTTACGTATTGCAGTTCGCGCCGCAGGAGTTCGTGAAGATCCCGAAGAAAGGCATGATCCAGTATCACCCGTCGCTTTTGCCGAAATATCGCGGGCCGAGCTCGATCAACTGGCCGATCATACGCGGCGACACCAAAACCGGACTGTCCATCTTCCGGCCGACCGATGGCCTGGACGAAGGCCCCGTGATCCTGCAAAAGGAAACGCCGCTCAGCCCGGATGACACGCTCGGCAGCGTCTATTTCGATCGCTTGTTCCCGATGGGGGTCGCGGCGGTGCTCGAAACGGCCGACCTGGTGATGGCGGGCAAGCACCGCGAAACGGTTCAGGACGAAACCCGCGCGAGCTACGAAGGCTGGTGCCGCGCCGCCGAGGCGAAAATCAATTGGGCGAGCCACGTCGATTTCATCTACAACCTCGTACGCGGCTGCAATCCCGCCCCCGGCGCCTGGACTACTTTGAACGGAAAGAAACTGCAGATCTTCGACAGCCGCAAACAGGTGTTCCGCACTTTCGGCGCCGTAAAAGGCAAGATCGGCGAGATTTCCGAAATCAGCGCCGCGAGTTTCTTCGTGACCGCTCAGGGAGGACGAATCGAGGTCCTCAAAGCAAAGCACGAGGACGGCAAGAAAGTATCCGCGGCCGAACTTGTAGCCCAGAACGGCCTCACTCCGGGCAGCCTGCTCGGGAGCTGACTCGCGCCTGCGCTGCCGCCTCGCTGCGCGACGGTTCGTCGCGTTTTCTCCTTCGATGTCGTCGCTGAACGCCCGAATACTTTCGTGTGGGTTCAAGGGCACAGGCCGCCGACCGGGTTCGCTCCGATGGGGAAAATTTGACGGCCCCCAATATTCACTGTAAAAATGCCGCCTAGAGTTTTGTTTATTAAGTAACTTACGGCCTTTCACGTAGGACTTGAGAGAGGGCCGATTCAAAGGCGGTTGGCGTAAAATGCGAGAGCACTCAGGGCGCGTCGCTCGTGCACAACAATAAGAATAAGTGGGAGAGGCAATGACCAAAGCGAGCTTCTGGAGAAAAGACTGGTTTCTCGGTCTCGGGGTGTCGCTCGTGCTGCTCGTGGCCAGCGGGGCCCAGCTGCAGCTGATCGAGGGTCTGGAGCGGTTCGCGTACGATTGGGGCGTTCGAGCCTCGGCGCGAACCCCGTCCGACAAGATTTCCGTGATCGCGATCGACAAGCGGAGCATCGACAATATCGGCCGCTGGCCGTGGTCGCGCGACATCCATGCAAAGATGGTCGAAAGCCTCGCGAACGCGAAAGCCAAAGTCATCGGCTATACGGTTTTTTTCTCCGAACCGCAGCTCGATCCGGGTTTGGGCTATGTCAGTAGGCTTCTTGAGGCCTACCAGCGGCTCGTTCCGGCGAACGCGGATCCGAGCGCGCCGCCCCGCGGCGTGTCGCCCGAGCTCCTTCAAATCGGCGCAACGCTGCAGGAAGCCGAGAGCGCGCTCAATACCGACAGGAAGCTCGCAGAGAGTTTTGCCAAGGCGGGCAACGTGGTGCTGCCGTTGCTGTTTACGTTCGGCGAGCCTCGTGGCAAGCCCGACAAGCCCCTTCCCGAATTCGTGCGCAAGAACGCGCTCTCGATCCAGGGTGGCAGCGGCGATCTCCCGCTCTTCACCAGCGCCGTCGAAGTCCCGATTGTGGAAAGTCTGGGCGCCGCCGCGGCCGCCGTGGGGCATTTGAACTCAGTACCCGACGTGGACGGCGCGATCCGCACCGAAGCGCTCGCCATCACCTACTACGACGAATACTATCCATCGCTCGCGGTCATGATGGTGGCGAGGAGCCTCAATCTGACCGCCAAGGACATCAAGATCCGTCCCGGTGAAGCGCTGCAGATCGGCAATTTCCGGGTGAGCGCGGATCCGACGCTGCAGATGTTCACGTATTTCTACAAGGATCGCGACGGCAGGCCGGCGATTCAGGGAGACTCGTTCTACGACGTGGCGAGCGGCAAGATCCCGCTGGAAAAATACCGTGACAAGATCGTGCTGATCGGACCGACGGCTGCCGGGGTCGGCAGCATATTCGTGACACCGGTGAATCCGGCCATGCCGGCCGTCGAGCTTCAGGCGCATACGGTCTCCTCGCTCTTGCAGGGGCATTTTTTCGTCGCGCCGACCTGGGGCTGGATCGTCGAGAGGGGGGTTTATCTCCTGGTAGCGCTGTATCTGACCACGCTGCTCCCGCGACTTTCCGCCGGCCTGGGATCCGTGGTCAGCGCAGGGATCGTGGCGTTCCTGCTCACCACGCACTTCGTGCTCATGACCGGCCAGGGACTGTGGCTGCAATTCATGCTGTCACTCGCCCTGCTGGTCATCGGTCACGTCTTACTCGTTACAAAGCGCTTCGTTGTCACCGAGCGCGGCAAGGAGGTATCCGATGCCCAGTCGGCCGCCAACGCGCGCATGCTCGGCCTCGCTTTCCAAGGGCAAGGCCAGCTCG
>VBCJ01000108.1 GCA_005884335.1 Betaproteobacteria bacterium
GCTCCGCGTGGAGGAGTCGAGTCCGGCTGTGTCTCCGCCCTCGAGCAGCCTCGGCACCAGCGAGCGGGCCAGGTTCTTGCCGTGCTCCACCCCCCATTGGTCGAAACTGTTCAGGTTCCAGACAACGCCCTCGACGAACACCTTGTGCTCATGCAGCGCAATGAGCGCGCCGAGCGCGCGCGGGCTGAGGCGCTCAAGAAGCAGGGTGCTCGAAGGGCGATTGCCGGAGAGGGCCTTGTGCGGCGCGCCGGGCACGGGGTTGCCGAAGGCCAGGGCCGCGCTCTGGGCGAGCGCATTGGCGACGAGCGCCGCCTGTCCGGTGGACGATTCCCCGTCCCGTCCGATCACGATGAAATCCACCGGAATGAGATGGGTCCCTTGGTGCAGCAGCTGATGAAAGGAATGCTGGCTGGGTGTCCCGGATGCACCCCAGACTACGGGAGCCGTGGCGTAGTCGATTTCGTTCCCCTCGCGATCCACGCGTTTCCCGTTCGATTCCATCTCGAGCTGCTGAAGGTAGGCCGGCAAATCGCGCAGATCCTCGCTGTAGGGGATCACGGCGTGGGTCTGGGCGCCGAAGAAATTCACGTACCAGATCTCGAGCAGGGCCAGCACCACCGGCATGTTGCGCTCGAGCGGCTCGTTGAGGAAATGGGCGTCCATTCCTCGCGCGCCCTCAAGCAGCTCTTCGAAAGCGCTCATTCCGGCCGCCAGCGCGACCGGCAAACCCACCGGGGACCAGATCGAATAGCGCCCGCCGACCCAGTCCCACATCGGAAACACGCGCTCGGGGGCAACGCCGAGCGCCTCGGCGCCGGCGGCGTTTGCGGTGACCGCGGCGAAATGGCGCGAGAGCCCGGTCGATTTTCCGAGCGCCGCCTCGAGCCAGGCACGAGCGCCGGCCGCATTGGCTAGGGTCTCGGCGGTCGTGAACGTCTTCGATGCGACGATGAAGAAAGTCGTTCCCGGGGTCAGCCCCGCGAGTGCCGCCTCGAGGTCTGCCGGGTCGATGTTGGAAACGAAATGCAGTTTCGGGCCGGGCTTGCGGAACTTGCGCATCGCCCGCACGAGCATCCGCGGCCCGAGGTCCGAGCCGCCGATGCCGATGTTGACGATGTCGGTGATGGCCCGGCCGTCGGCGCCTTTGAGAGCGCCGCGTTGCATTTCATCCACGAAACGGCGCATGCGCTCGCGAGCGCCGCGCACTGCGGGCATCACGTCGCGGCCCTCGGGGAGGCTCGCGTCATCGGAGCGAAGCGCCACATGGAGCACGGCGCGCGCCTCGGTGCTGTTGATGGGCTCGCCGCCGAACATGCGCGCGATCCACCTGGGGAGCTGCGCCTGGGCGGCCAGCCCGGCGAGCAGCCGCATCGCCTCCGCATCGACCCGGTGCTTGGAATAATCGAGCATGAGCTCGCCTGCTTCGATCGAGAATCGCTCGGCTCGCGAAGGGTCCGCGGCGAACAGCTCGGTGAGGCTTGCGGCCGCGATCTTTTTCCGGTGCGCGGCCAGCGCCGTCCATGCGGGCGATAGGGTCAGCTTGCTCACGGTTGGCGCTGATAGAGGCGGAAGCGTTCGCGGTCGCGCGGCCGCCTGCCTTCCCACAAAAGCTTCCACCCGGGGCCGATGTTATCGGATTCTCCCTCGCGGGCTTGTACCAAGAGCACTGAGCAGCGGGCGTCGGCGCCGCGCTCGAGGCCTTGTGTGACGACCTCCGCGTGATAGTCGAATACGGCTCGCTGGGATTCGCCGAGGCCACGGCTCTCGATGCAGCGGGTGCCCGCGGGGATGTTTTTCTTGAGGGCCTGCGCGACCGTCCGGTAGCTCTTTCCGTAGTCGATCCAGGAGAGAATCAAGGTCATGGCGAGACCCCAGAGCAGCGTAATGCCGGCCGCCCAGAAAGTCACGCCGCGGAACACTGAGCGCTCGCTTCTCAGGATCAGCCAAAGCCACGCGAGCGTGACCGCCAGTGCAAGCACGAGCACCGTCCAGGAGAACTGCGGCAGGTGGCCTGGTTCGAGCTTGGAGAAACGCTCCGCGATTCTCGGGGGGACGCCCGTCATCATCGCAAACCACCCGAGCCACATGAGCGCGCCGAGGAAACCGGCGCTCATCACTCCAAACCACGCGAGGGCGTTGGCGGCGCCGCGGCGCAGGCTGGGCACGCCGGCGCCGGCGAGCAGCGCAAGCGGCAGGAGCAGCGGCAACGTGTAGACCTCGCGGGGATCGACGAGAACCAGCAGCGTCGCCAATGAAGCGACGAAGGCCGCTATCAGCATGCGAGTGCCGGGTTCCGAGTCTCGGCGACGTCCCTCCCAAAGCGTCCACAGCGCAAGCGCCCACGCCGGCCAGGTGGCCCAGGCAAGTGTTTGCGCCCAGTATCCGAGCGCGTCCATGGCCGGCATTGCGAACTGAGCAGTGCTGGCACGCCACCACGCGGTTGCGATTCCAGGCGCCCGGCCTTCGGCGAGCGCGAGCAGCCAGCCGACAACCACGCCCAGCGTCAGGAATGCGGCAAGGAGCGTCAGTGCGTACTCGCGCCGCCGCCACGGGTGAGCGACAAACGGTGCGAACAGCGCTACCGCCGCCGGCGCAATCACCGCCGGAATTCCCTTGCTGAGTGCCGCGATGACGAGGCCTGCGCCGAGGAGCCAACCCGCACGGCGCGGCTTCCGCGGCGCGAGCGCGATGCCGTACCAAGCGAGCGCCTGCCCCGCCAGCATGCTGATTTCAGCGAGCACTTCGTGGGCGTGGGCGAGCAGTCCAAGGCAGCCGAGCAGCGTGAGCACCGCACCTATGGCTCCGGTCCTGCCGTAGAGTTCACGGGCCGATAGGTGCACGAAGGCGAGCGTGGCCGCCATCAGCACGCCGCTGGCGACGCGTGCGCCGTCGTGCGGCTCGAGGAGCGGCCCGAACAGGTTTGCCGTCAGCGCCGCAAGCCAGTAGTGGAATGGGCCGTCTTCGAGAAACGGTTCTCCGGCCAGGTGCGGCACGATCCAGTTTCCGTGCTGGAGCATCTGGTGCACGATGCCGATGCCGATGGCGTCTTCGGTTTTCCAGGGATCGTGCCCGACGAGCCCGGGCAGCAGGTACGCTAGGACAAGCAGCGCGAAGAGCGCTGGCGCGAGAGGCAGAGCGATCCTTGCGTTCACTTTAGCCACCTCCTTCTCCCGCCACCCAAATGAAAAAAGGCAGCCGAAGCTGCCTTTCCCGGAGCGCGGCGCGACACGCTTATGCGGAGGGTTGCTTGGCGGGCTTCGCCGCCGTCTTCTTCCTCGTGTATTTCTGGCGGAATTTCTCCACGCGGCCTGCCGTATCGACGATCTTTTGCTTGCCCGTGTAGAACGGGTGGCAGGACGAGCAGACTTCCACGTGCAGGTCCTTGCCCAAGGTCGAGCGGGTCTTGAACGTGTTTCCGCAGCTGCAGATTACGGTGATTTCCTTGTATTCGGGATGGATTTTGGGTTTCATGGCGTCGTCCTTGCTTGCGCGGGCGTTGAGTGGGGCGAAATTATCCAGTAAATCAGGCGCCCGGACAAGTTTTTCAACCCCTGCGCATCGAGTCGAAGAAGTCCGCGTTGTTCTTGGTTGCGCGGATCTTGTCAACCAGAAACTCCGCCGCCTCGAGGTCGTCCATGGGGTAGAGAAGCTTTCTCAGCACCCACACCTTCTGCAGGATCTCTTTTTCGATCAGCAGCTCTTCGCGGCGGGTGCCGGAGCGGTTGACGTTGATCGCCGGAAAGATGCGCTTCTCGTACATGCGCCGGTCGAGGTGAATTTCCATGTTGCCGGTGCCCTTGAACTCCTCGTAGATCACGTCGTCCATGCGCGAGCCCGTGTCGATCAGCGCGGTGGCGAGGATGGTGAGCGAGCCGCCTTCCTCGATGTTTCTCGCGGCGCCGAAAAAGCGCTTGGGGCGCTGCAATGCATTTGCGTCCACGCCGCCGGTGAGCACCTTGCCCGAGGCGGGCACCACGGTGTTGTAGGCGCGGGCAAGCCGCGTGATCGAGTCGAGCAGGATCACGACGTCCTTCTTGTGTTCTATCAGGCGCTTCGCCTTCTCGATCACCATTTCGGCGACCTGCACGTGGCGCGACGCGGGCTCGTCGAAGGTCGAGGCGACGACCTCGCCCTTGACGGTGCGCGTCATCTCGGTGACTTCCTCGGGCCGCTCGTCGATCAAGAGGACGATCAGCACTACGTCCGGGTGGTTCGACGTGATCGCGTGGGCGAGCTGCTGCATCAGCACCGTCTTGCCTGCCTTGGGCGGGGAAACGATCAGGCCGCGCTGTCCCTTGCCGACGGGCGCGATGATGTCGATGATGCGGCTGGTGATGTTTTCCTCGCCCTTCATGTCGCGCTCGAGCTTGAGGCACTCGTCCGGATGCAGCGGCGTGAGGTTCTCGAACAGGATCTTGTGCTTCGAAGCCTCGGGCGCGTCGGCGTTGACCTTGTCGACTTTCACCAGCGCGAAATAGCGCTCGCCGTCTTTGGGCGTGCGAATCTCGCCCTCGATCGAATCGCCCGTGTGCAGGTTGAAGCGCCGGATCTGCGAGGGGCTGACGTAGATGTCGTCCGTGCTCGCGAGGTAGGAAGTGTCGGGCGAGCGCAGGAAGCCGAAGCCGTCCGGCAGCACCTCCAGCGTGCCTTCGCCGAATATGGATTCGCCCTTCTTGGCGCGGTTTTTCAGGAGCGCAAAGATCAGCTCCTGCTTGCGCATGCGATTGGCGCCGTCGATCTCGTTCGACGTCGCCATTTCGAGCAGCTGGCTTACGTGCTGTGTCTTGAGTTCGGATAAGTGCATAAAGCGCCCAAGCGGGATGAACGACCTCAGACCGTTCGAACGGAAAAACAGGGAACCGAAACGGGGAGGATTTGCGCCTGGATACAGCCCTTTGCAGGCGCCGCCGGTGGGAGGGCGGCTAAGCGTGCCGCCCGCCTTTTGCCTGCAGAATAGAGACTTTAGATGTTGCTGTCAAGAAATGCGGTGAGCTGCGACTTGGACAGGGACCCTACCTTCTGCGCCTCGACGTTGCCGTTCTTGAAAAGCATGAGCGTCGGTATGCCGCGAATTCCGTACTTTTTCGGGATTTCCTGGTTTTCGTCCACGTTGACCTTGGCGACCTTGAGCTTGCCCGAGTACTCCTTGGCGACCTCGTCGAGCACCGGGGCGATCGCCTTGCAGGGACCGCACCATTCCGCCCAATAGTCGACCAGCACGGGGACCTCGGACTTCAGGACTTCGGGCTCGAAAGTGGCATCGCTTACGTGGTGGATGAATTCGTTCATTGCTTCCTCTGCGGGACGGGAATTTGCAGCGGACGCTGCACGTTCGATATGTTTGGGCGCGAGCCCGAATGTTCAAGCTTATGCTAGCGGAATTTCACGGTCAGGAAAAGTGCAAGCCCATCTTGCGTAAGGGGCTATTTTTCCAGGACAAAACGGCGGAGCCCGGGACCGTGCGTGATAAAATGCCCCCTATCTTGGCGAAATGCGCGGGAATCGCTGGGACCAGGCGG
>VBCJ01000109.1 GCA_005884335.1 Betaproteobacteria bacterium
TCGCCGTATTCGGCGCCGCCTCCGAGACGTTCAGCAAGAGGAACATCAACTGCAGCATCGCGCAGAGCCTCGAGCGCTTCGCCCCGGTCGTCCAGGCCGCGCGGGAACGCAAGATGCGCGTGCGCGGCTACATTTCCTGCGCGGCGGGATGCCCGTACGAAGGCGAGGTGAAGCCGCAGGCGGTCGCCGCGCTCGCGGAAAAGCTCTACGAGATGGGCTGCTACGAGATCTCGCTCGGAGACACGATAGGCGTCGGAACGCCGGGACGCATCCGCGCGATGATCGAGGCAGTCGCAAAAAAGGTCCCGATCGGCAAGCTCGGCGGCCACTACCACGACACCTACGGACAGGCGCTGGCCAACATCTACGCATCGCTCGAGCTCGGCGTAAAGACTTTCGACAGCTCGGTAGCGGGTCTCGGCGGCTGCCCCTACGCCAAGGGCGCGACCGGAAACGTGGCGACCGAGGACGTGGTCTACATGCTCGACGGCCTGGGCATAGAAACGGGCGTCGACCTGAAAAAGGTCCTGCGGACCGGCCAGTTCATCTGCAGCGAGCTCGGGCGCGAGCCGGCTTCGAAAGTGGCACGGGCGCTCGCGACGAAGGACTCATGAACCCGGACACACGGCCCGGCGGCGACGTTCCCTCCCCGTGCAACAACGTGTGCCGGATGAACCCGGATACGGGCCTGTGTGAAGGCTGTTTTCGCACGCTCGACGAGATCGCCGCCTGGTCCGCCCTGAGCGACGTCGAGAAGCGCGCGGTGCTGGCGCAGTTGCCAGCGAGACGGACACTGCGATGAAACTGCCCGAAAGCATTCAGGTCATCGAGCGCGGCTGGCTCTCCTCCAACAACGTCGTGCTGCATGCGCGCACCGGCGCTGTGGTCGTCGATTCAGGCTACGGCGCCCACGTACCGCAGACGCTGGCGCTCCTCGAACGCGTCGTTGCGGAAAAAAAGCTCTCGCGCCTCGTCAATACGCACTGCCATTCCGATCACATGGGCGGCAACGCCGCGATCCGGGCGAAATACGGCTGCAGGACGAGCATTCCGGAAGGTGAGGCGGCGCTCATCGACGACTGGGACGAGCAGGCGCTGATCCTCGCGATCGCCGACCAGAGCGCCGAGCGCTTCAGCTACGACGACACCTTTCGCGATGGCGACACGCTGCAGATGGGCGGGTACGACTGGCAAGTGATCGCCGCACCCGGACACGATACCCACGCGGTGATTTTCCATTCGCCCGATGCGCGCGTCCTGATTTCGGGCGACGCGCTATGGGAAAACGGCTTCGGCGTGGTCTTCCCCCAGCTATTCGGCCGCGACACCGCGCTCGCCGAGACGCGCGCGACGCTCGAAGCCATCGGCCGGCTCGAGGTCGACGTGGTGATTCCCGGCCACGGCCGGCCCTTCGGCGACGCCGGTGCGGCGCTCGAGCGTGCGTTCTATCGCCTGGAGGGATACGAAGAGGACATCACGCGGCTTGCGCGCCACTGCGCCAAGGTGATGCTCTCTTTTGCGCTGCTGGAAAAGCGCTCCATGCCGCTCGCCGAATTGCCGGCCTACGTCGCGCGCGTGCCCATCCTCGCCGAGTTGAACTCGCGCTACCTCCGCATGACGCCGGCGGCGATGGCGGACTGGTTGGTCAACGAACTCGAGCGCGCCGGCGCGGCGCGCCGAAACGACGGCAGGCTGCACGCAACCGGAAGCTAGTTGCGCCGATGTGCGTTCCAGTGGGCCACTTCGCGGTCGGCCCTGCGGACGGTGCCGCTGAGGGAATTGCCTCTCACTTGCCCGACCAATTCCACCGGCCCGCGGTCGAGCGCCCCAGCGGGCAGCATCAGGCGCAGTTCCTCTCCGCGGAGCCTGCCATAGGAAACCGGGACATCGCCCTGCCCGGTCAGCTCGACGGACCCGGACACGAATTGGAAACGCTGCTGGAGAACGAGCCGGGTCCGCCGTGTCTTTCCTCCCGAACTCAACTCGAAAGTCCATTCGCCTTCGACCCGGGCCGGGACGATCCACAAATACACCATGCTTTCCTTGCGCATGCCGACCTTCTTGTCCGGGGCCGGCATCGTTTCCTCCGCATCGGGGCGCCACTCGCGCATGTCGTAGTCGTGCGAGACAACGCGCGTGCCCGGTTTCAGCTCCGCCAGGATCTTCGGGCGTAACGCGAGGTTGACGTCGGGCAAGAGATAAAGCGTCAGGACGTTCGCCTCGTGAAAATCGGTGCTGAACAAATCCTGCCGCAGAAATTTCACGCGATCGGCGATGCCCAGGCGCCGCGCTTCCTCGTTGGAGCGCTGCACCAGGCGCGGGTCGATCTCGACGCCGAACCCTTGCGCGCCATGTCGTTGAGCGGCGGTGATCATGATGCGGCCGTCGCCCGAGCCGAGATCGATCACCATATCGCCCGCCTTGACCTGCGCCATGTCGAGCATCTTGTCGACGACTCCCTGCGGGGTCGGGACATAAGGCGTGTCGAGCTCTTTTTCCTGCGCTTGCGCGAATGCGGCGCGGGAAGAGAAAAGCAGCAGCGCGAACAGGACCCGCGCGAGGATCCGCTTCGTCTCGAGAGTCGGCGCCGCCAACACCTTCAGATCACCGCGTTCCTTCGCAATGCGGCGATTTCCGCATCGCGAAATCCGGCTTCGCGCAGGACTTCATCGGTATGCTCGCCCGATCCGGGCGCCGGGCGAACGATCGCGAATTCGAATTCGCCGAACTTGACCGGGGGCGCCAGCTGCGTCAACCCATCCTCGACGATAGCCATGCCGCGGGCGCGCAGCTGCTCATTCTCCAGCGCCTCGTCCACGGTCAGGATCGGACTCACGCAACAATCCGCGCGGGCGAAGACCTCGGACCATTCATCCTGCGTGCGCGAGGCAAAAGCAGCCGCCAAGCGTTCTTTCACCGGCTTTGCTTCCTCGCCGTACACGATGTGTTTTCCTTTCAATTCGGGAAGGCCGAGTATATCGCACAGCGTTTCCCAGAATTTCCGCTCGAGCGCTCCCACCGCCATCCAGCGACCATCCCGCGTGCGGTAGACGTTGTAGCAGGGCAGCCCGCCATCGAGCATCCCCGAGCCGCGGGCCGGCGTCTTTCCATGCTCGAGAAATCCCAGAAGAGGAAAGATCGCGTGCGCAAAGACGGCATCGGTCATGGCGACGTCCACATGCCGGCCGCGCCCGGATGATTTTGCGTCGATCAGCGCGGCGAGAATCCCCATCACCGGGGTGAGCGCCCCGCCGAGCAGATCGGCGATCTGGAAGTTCGGGACGACAGGGGCCTCGGCGGTCCCGATCTGGTCGCCGACGCCGGCGTAACCGATGTAGTTGATGTCGTGGCCGGCGCGCTCCGCGTAAGGGCCGTCCTGTCCGTAGCCGGTGATCGAGCAGTACACCAGACGCGGATTCACGGCGGCGAGCGCATCGTAGCCGATGCCAAGCTTCGCCATGACGCCGGGACGGAAGCCTTCGACCACGACGTCGGCGCCCTTCACAAGGCGCACGAAGACCTCCCGTCCTTGCGGCCGCTTCAGATCGAGGCGGATGGCGCGCTTGTTGCGGTTGACCAGCCGGAAGAAATCCGACATGCCCTCCCGTGCGCGGCCCATCTCGCGGGCGTAGTCGCCGGCGCCTGTGTCCTCGATCTTGATGACGTCCGCACCCAGATCGGCGAGGTGCAGCGTCGCCATCGGGCCCGGAAGCAGACGCGTCAGATCGAGGACGCGGATTCCGGCGAGGGGTTTGCGGCGCTCCGGCATCCGTGCCGACCCGCGGTTTCAGTCGTATTTCCTTGCATCCTCGATCACCTTGCCGTCGTTCGGCAGCTCGCCGGGCCGCGCGAAGACCACTTCGCCGCGCAGCTTGGTGACGCTCCGGATGGCATCGACGAGCGCCTGCGAAAGACCCTCCGAAGGCGCGCCCTGCACCTCGCAGCGCATCGTCATGCGGTCGTTGCCACCCGGATTATCCACGACGAGCCGCGCCTTGAGCACCTCGGGGTGACGCTTGAGGATCTCGGCGACCTGCGACGGATGAACGAACATTCCCTTCACCTTGGTGGTCTGGTCGGCGCGGCCCATCCAACCGCGAATGCGGGTGTTGGTGCGCCCACAGGGGCTTTGCCCCGGCAGTATCGCCGACAAGTCGCCGGTTCCGAACCGCATCAGGGGGTAATCCGGATTGAAGCTGGTGACGACCACTTCGCCGATTTCGCCGTCCGGCACGGGGTCGCCCGTGCCGGGGCGCACGATCTCGAGGATCAGCGCTTCGTCGAGGATCATGCCTTCGAGCGCGTCGGACTCGTAGGCGATGAGGCCCAGGTCCGCCGACGCATAGGACTGCAACACCCGGATTCCGCGCTGAGCGCAAGCGGCGCGCAGCGCGGGCGGAAGATACTCGGCGCCAACGGCAGCTTTTTTGAGGGAGCGGATATCCGCCTTCAACTCGTCGGCCTTCTCCACGATCAGCTTCAGGAACGAAGGCGTGCCGATATAGGCGCTTGCCTGCAGATCGGCGAGGGTCGCTGCCTGCATCTCGGTCTGTCCCGTTCCGGTCGGCACCACCGTGCAGCCGAGCGCGAGCGCGCCCGATTCGAGCATCGAGCCTGCCGGCGTGAAATGGTAGGCGAAGGTATTGATCGCCAGGTCGCCCGGGCGGAATCCTGCCGCGAAGAGGGCCCGTGCCGTGCGCCACCAATCGCGGCCGCGCCCTTCCGGTTCGTAGATCGGCCCCGGCGAGACGAAAACTTTCCCGAGCTGCGCGAGCGTTGCGTTCAGGCCGCCGAACGGGCGCTCGGCTCTTTGCAGCTCGGCGAGATCCGATTTGCGCGTGACCGGAAGCTTTGCCAGCGTAGCGCGGCTGGTGACACCCGCCGGATCGACATCGGCGAGAATCCGCGCCCAGCCAGGGGCTTTCCGTTTCGCGTGCGCGATCTGGCCGGGAAGCGCGGCCATCAAGAGACGTTCCCGCTCCTCAGGGTCACGGGCTTCAAGGCTGTCGTAGTACTGCGGCATCGAAATCGGTGAGGGCGCAGAACGGGGCCAGAGCGGGACTTTGGCCCAGGCAACATAGCACACAAAATCAGAATGGGTTATAAGAAACTAATCTTTGGTTTGTTCCCGTTTCCGCGACGAGCCGGTAATTTCTTGTCCTCAAGGGGGAGATCATGAATCCAGTTGCCAAAGGCATCAGCGAAGACTGGCTTTCTGTCTGGATCGGCCTGCTCGTTTTCGTGCTCGCGCTGGGCGCGCTGGGCGGTACCGACCTGCTCGGCTGGGTCGTCACCACGGCCGTCTGGACCGATGTATCCAAAGCCCTCAATCCCGTCTCCAAGGTCTATTCGGCCTTGAGCGGGGTGGGCGCCCTGATCGCCACCTACGTCGCCCTGCTCGTCGTGATGACGGCGGGCGCCGCCGCGCTGAAAGCCGACCTCAAGCGCTTCGCGCTCGGCTTCACCGCGGTGTTCTGGATCAGCTATCTGTCCTGGATCGCAGGCAGCTACGCAAATTTCGCCGTGACCACGCCCGCCGACATGCAGAGATTCGGCATCAGCTGGTCGCTCAAGCTCACCAACGA
>VBCJ01000110.1 GCA_005884335.1 Betaproteobacteria bacterium
CCCGGGCCGGTGCGCCGCACCTCCAGATTTCGAACCTTCACGTCCTCCGTTTCGAATTCCTGGCGGGAGACGGCGTAGCCCAAGCCGGAGAGCCTTGCTTCGATGTAACGCGCCGAACGCTCGAGCGCTTCGGGATGCCCGACATTGTGCTCTTCGCTCGCCACGGCGACGACGTGCGCCTTGAGGTTCGCGAGGAGCTGCCGGTCGCCGACTCCGAGCGGCTGCAGCGGACCCCGGTGGCGCGTACCGGGCATCGCCGTCATGAACCAGACGGCGAACGCGACGAATGCAACGAGGATCGAGAGGACGGTGAGTGCGATACGGACTCTCGCGGGCTTCAAAGGCTATTCGGGCCAGTTCTTGATATAGCCCTTGAGCATGCGGTTCTCGAAGTCCTGCTCCTCGAGCACCGCCTTGGCGACATCACGGAAGGAAATCACCCCGAGCAGCTTGTCGCGGTCCATGACCGGAAGATAGCGGGCGCCGGAGTCGATCATGGTGCGCCGCAGGTCGCTCACTTCCATCGCGGGGCTCGCGGTCACCGGATCGCGCTCCATGATGTCGCGGACTCTTGCGTCGCCGAGCGCGCCGCGACCCTTGTCGAGCGCCGACAGGATTTCCCCGAAAGTGAGCATTCCGACCATGCGGCCCTTGTCGATCACCACGAGCGAGCCCATGTTGTGCTGCGCCATGACCGAAACGGCCTCGGTCAGCTTGCCTTCGGGCGCGATGGTGAAGAGCGCGTTGCCTTTGACCTTGAGGATTTCGCTCACCTGCATGGGTCCCCCTCCCGCTGCGTATTTTCCACGCGATAATACTCCCGCGCCCGAACCGATGCCAAGCGCCACCGCGACGCAATGCAGGCGAGCATCGACCGGAAACCGCGCCCGCTCCAATAGGAACGAATCGACGAACGACGCCATTTCGGGTTCGTAGCCTGCGGCGCAATCTGGTAAGGTTGTCTGCGCTGGAGCGACGAAGGCCAGATACCCCATGCGATTCGACTGGTCGAAAATGGGCAGAATCCCGCCGGCGGCGCTCGTCGAGGCGCGCAATCTCGCGCATCACGCGGCGCAATGGCCGGCCAAGGCCGCGCGTGCGAACCTGAGCGCGGTCCCCGACGACAGCCACTCCGCTTTCACCTGGGACGCGTCGCACGCGGCCCTGGTTTCCCGGGTGTTGCCGGCGAAAGGCGGCGGAGTTCGGGTCGGAATTCGCGTGGCAAGGCTCGAGCTCATCGTCACCAGCGGCGACAGCGTGCTCGATGCGTTCCAATTCGACGGCAAGACCGACGCGGCCGCGGGCGCCTGGATCGACTCCAAGCTGCACACGCTCGGCCTCAAGCCGGCAGGGAGGGTGAATCTACCGTATGCCTTGCCCGACCCCGCCGGCGGCCGGCCTCTCGCGCTCGGGATGCTGGGCCGGGAACTGGGAGAGCTTTCGCGCTGGTTCAGCGGCCCCGCCGAGGTGCTGGAAGAATTCGCAGGGAGGCTCGCCGGGCTGCGGCCCGGTCCCGGCCCGCTGTTGTGCTGGCCGCACCATTTCGATATGGCGACGCTCGTGCGGCTCGACGCGGGCGCGGGCGAGTCGGCGCGCTCGGTGGGCGTGGGAGTGTCGCCGGGGGACGAGTTCTACGCGCAACCCTATGTATACGTCAGTCCTTGGCCGCGTCTCCAAGGAAGCCTGCCCGATCTGCCGCCGCCCGGTCATTGGCGCACCGAAGGCTTCTTCGGCGCAGTGGTGACCGGCGAGGACATCTTGGCAATGAAGGATCGCGGGAAGGCGCTTCTCGCGTTCATCACCGGAGCGTTCGAGATCGCTCGCGCGCGACTGGGCGCATAAACGAGAGCAGACAGGGCTCAGGGCGACATGCACGCAAGAACAATCGCCTTTCCGCTTGCGCTCGTGTTATCGGCGCACGTCGCGGCAGTCCTCGCCCAGTCCTATCCGAGCCGGCCGCCGCGGCTCATCGTCGGATTCACCCCCGGCGGCGGCGTAGACATCAACGCGCGGGTGCTTGCATCGAAGCTTTCCGAGCTCCTTCCCCAACAGGTGATCGTCGAGAACCGCCCCGGGGCGGGCACCAACATCGCGAACGAGTACGTCGCCAAGTCCGCGCCCGACGGGTATACGCTGCTCTTCAACAGCCCGGCGGTCGTCATCAACATGTCGCTCTACCGGAACCCGCCTTACGACGCCCTGCGGGATTTCGCCGGCGTGTCCGTATTCTCGGAGAGCACCAATATCCTGGTGGTGCCGGCGTCGCTTTCCGCAAGATCACTCAGGGAGCTGGTCGCGCTCGCGCGCGAGCGGCCCGGAGCGCTCAACTATTCCTCGGCGGGCGCCGGGTCGACGCAGCACCTCGCCGCGGAGCTCTTCAAGCTGCGCAGCGGGACCAGCATCGTGCACATCCCCTACAAGGGCAGCGCGCCTTCGATCGCGGCGCTGCTCGCCGGGGAGGTCCAGCTCTCCTTCATCAACCCTGTCGCGGTCGGCCCGCACGTGAAGTCGGGGCGCCTGCGCGCGCTCGCCGTGGCGGGCGCCAAGCGCACGGAGCTGATGCCCGAAGTGCCGACGATGAAGGAGGCGGGCGTCGAAGGCGTCGAGGTGCCGCTATGGTTCGGCCTGCTCGCGCCGGCTGCCACGCCGCGCGGGACAGTGCGCGCGCTCGCCGCCGCGGTCGCGAAGGCGGCAAACTCGCCCGACACGCGCAAACGGCTCCTCGAGCAGGGCGCCGAGCCCGTCGGCAGCGCGCCCGAGGAGTTCGACCGGCAGCTGCGCGAAGAGGTGGCGCGTTGGGCCGAGGTGGTGAAGATTTCCGGCGCGCGCGCCGATTGATGTTCCGTCTCGCCCGCGACACCGCGGCGCCTAAATTGACTGCGTTCTGCGATATCTAATTCGCATTGCGCTCGTGTTTTGGTTATCGCCGTACTTCCTACCTTGACATCCGTTGGCGTAAACGAATACTTGTGCCTTCGGTCCCGGTTTCAGCACACAGCACCGGAGGGCAACATCCTGCTCACCGGCGTCCCTCGGATTCCATCCAAAGATCGTTTCGGGATAGGCCCTAAATGAAAGCTAATTTGCAAGACACCAAAACCGCACCTCGTTGCGTGGTTCTCATCGCCAGCCCGACGGCGGGGGTGCGTAGCCAGTGGACCCAGGCGCTCAAGGACATGTACACCGTCCTTGATGTCGGCGAGCGAGGCTCTCTGGACCGAAGCCTGGCCGACCTCAAGCCGGATGTTCTGCTCCTCGATCTTGCCCTGCACCGGCTCGGGGGACTTGAGGGCGTCCAGGCCATCCGGCAACTGAGCCCCGAAACCAAGATCGTGCTCTTCGCCAGGTCCCCCAATGCGAAGGAGGGAATCTCCTTGCTTAAGGCAGGGGCCTGGGGATATTGCGAAAAGGCGATCGAACCCTTGCGCCTCAGGAAAGTCGTGCTCATGCTCCAACAAGGCGAGGTTTGGGTGAAGCGAAACTTAATCCCTCACCTGATCGGCGAACTGGCGAGACTCACCCGGCTTCGAACGAAAGACTCTGCCAGCCACGAGACCCGACTCCGGAGCCTGACCCCCCGCGAACGCGAGGTTGTCTTGCTCATTGGCGAGGGCGTCAACAACAAGAAAATCGCAAGCCGGCTCACGATAACCGAGCACACCGTAAAGGCGCACCTGACGACCATCTTTCGGAAGCTCGGACTTTCTGGCCGGGTCCAACTGGCCCTTTTGGCGAATGAGTCCGGCGGTCCAATCTCGCCTACGGCTTGGGAAAACCGCTCTGCGGGAGAGCCCCAAGGCTCCACCCGACCAAAGTCCAATTGACCCGCAACCGCCTTGGGCATATTAGAAGGGACTGATCAGATGCTGCTGACCACTGTCCTCATCGCCGATTTTGAGATGGCCGGCCGCGCCACCTGCCAGCGCCTTCTTCAGCTCGAGAAAAAAATCAAAGTTGTGGGCGAGGCGCGGTGCGGCCTCGAGGCCATGACGGCCGCCGCCAAACTGAAACCGCGCGTTCTTCTCCTGGATCCCAGTGGGGTGGCAGGCGAGGGCTTTTCCCTGGTCTCGACCATCCTGGAGAAAAGTCCGAAGACCAGGATCATTCTGCTCAGCGAGCGTGCGTCCGATGCCGACATCCTGGACGCGCTCTCGCAGGGTGCCCTTGGCTACCTGGCAAAACCGGCACTCCCTGCCTATTTGACTAAGGCGGTGCGCGCGGTGGCCGCTGGAGAGGCCTGGGTGCCGCGGAGGATGGTGGGGAGGCTCATTGACCAACTGGCTCCTGGCCAGTAGGGGCACACGGGAGCATAGGACCAAGGTGGCATAGACGAACCTCCAATTGACGCATTTCCACGCATTCCCTCACACTTCGCGCCTGACTTTTACGGTATGACGATGTCATTAGTGTAGTGCAGGTGATCGGCTTACATGGGGAGGGTCCTATGTTCTCTCACTAGGAGGTCCTATGTTCGCTAAATTGAAAATAAGCCTTCCTCTTCTCGCGCTCCCGCTGTTGTTCGGCGCGGCCCTCAGCCTGCATGCTGACTTCTTTGCCTTGGATCCGGGAGTCCGTGGTGACCCCGCAGGCGCCGGAGGCCCGATTGATGGTATCAGCGACAATGAAAAGAAGTTTTTCGAGGCGGGCCTTGCGGCTTTCAACGAGGTCCAGGACGTCCAAGGTGACGATCCTGGTCTGGGCCCGCGGTTCAACCTGGACAATTGCGCGGGCTGCCACGCGCAACCCGCTGTCGGTGGGTCGAGTCCGTTCACGAATCCTCAAGTCGCGGTTGCTACGAAGGCCGGCGCCAAAAACGTCGTCCCCTCCTTCATCAGAATCGACGGGCCCGTGCGGGAAGCGCGGTTCAAGTTCAAGCCTGACGGCACTCGTGACGGCGGCGTGCATGCGCTGTTCACCATCACCGGTCGAGACGACGCGCCCGGGTGCGTTCTCGCCCAGCCGGACTTTGCGACAGCGGCCGCGCAGAACAACCTGATTTTCCGGATCCCCACGCCAACGTTTGGCGCGGGCCTGATCCAGGCCATCGACGAAGACACGATCCTGGCGAATAAAAGATCCCAAGCGTTGAGAAAGCTGTTCTTTGGTATTTCCGGCCGCGAGAACAGGAATGGCAATGACGGCACGATCACGCGGTTCGGGTGGAAGGCGCAGAACAAGTCGCTCCTGATCTTCGCGGGCGAAGCCTACAATGTGGAACAGGGAGTGACCAACGAGTTGTTCCCGCAGGAGCGGGATGAGACCCCAGGGTGCCTTTTCAACGGCACCCCTGAAGATCAAACTCGTTTCGATCAGACCGAGCTGACAGCGGTGCCGAGCGACACGGT
>VBCJ01000111.1 GCA_005884335.1 Betaproteobacteria bacterium
GATGAGAAGTAAGAGCTTGCTCACGCTGCAATGGCTGGCTGCCTGCGTCGCGGCTTGCGACGAACTCATTATACCGGAGCGGGACGAGAGGACGGTCGAGCCGGGAAGCTGGTCGGGGTGACTGGATTCGAACCAGCGACTCCTGCGTCCCGAACGCAGTACTCTACCAGGCTGAGCTACACCCCGAATCGGACAGGAGCCAATGCGCAGGAAGGAGCGCTTCGGGAACTTTTAGTAATCACGCTCGACCGCGAAGGCCGACAATTCTAGCAAAGATTCACGGTAACTTGAATTCGGCAGACCCGCGATGGCTTCGCTCGCCGCACGCGCTTCTTCCTTGGCCCTGCTCCTCGCGTAATCGAGGGCACCGGTCAGGCGAATCGCGTCCAGGACCGCCCTGAATTCTTCCCGGCCGCCGCGCTCTATCGCCGAGCGCACGAGCGACGCCTGTGCGGGCGATCCGCGCTGCATCACGTGGATCAGCGGCAGCGTCGGTTTGCCCTCCTTCAGGTCGTCCCCCAGGTTCTTTCCGGTGTGCGTTGCGTCTCCCGAATAATCCAACACGTCGTCGATCAGCTGAAAAGCCGTCCCGAGGTGCATGCCGTAGCGCGCGAGGCCGCGCTCGAGCTCCGCGCTCGCCTCGCCCAGGATCGCGCCCAGCTGCGCGGCCGCTTCGAAGAGCTTCGCGGTCTTGCGCCGGATGACCTCGAGGTAGGCCGCCTCACTTATCGTCGAATTGTGGGCATTCAGGAGTTGCAGCACCTCGCCCTCCGCGATGGCATTGGTGGCGTTCGCCAGCACCTCCATGACCCGCATGCTTCGCACGGACACCATCATTTGGAAAGCGCGTGAATACAGAAAGTCCCCGACGAGCACGCTCGCCGCGTTGCCGAACTCGGCGTTGGCGGTCTTGCGGCCGCGCCGCAGTTCGGATTCGTCGACGACGTCGTCATGCAGCAGCGTGGCCGTATGAATGAACTCGACGACGGCTGCGAGTTCCACGTGATGCTCGCCGCGATAGCCGGTTGCACCGGCGGCAAGGAAAACGAGCGCCGGGCGCAGCCGCTTGCCGCCTCCGGCGATGATGTACTCCGCGATCTGGCGCACCAGCACCACGCCAGACTCGAGCCGACGCCGGATCATGGCATCCACCGCGAGCATGTCTGCGGCGATGAGGTGGCGTAGAGGTTCGGGCTGCAAGGGAATTATCGGACTGCGAGATCGACTGAACGGCGGGTCAGGAGAATAACATAATTTCTTTCCACACCCGCTAAAGGTATGTATAATTTCGTGTTTTTCGAGAGTGATTCGGAGATCAGCATGTACGCGGTGGTCAGAACCGGCGGCAAACAGTATCGTGTCTCCGCCGGAGAGAAGCTGAGGATCGAGAAGCTCGCCGCCGCCGTGGGCAGCGAACTCGTGTTCGACGAGGTTCTCCTCGTCGGCGACGGTCAGGCGCTCAATGTCGGAACCCCCGTGGTGAAAGGCGCCTCGGTGAAAGCGAAGATCGTCGCTCACGGCCTCGGCGAGAAAGTAATGATTTTCAAGCTGCGCCGGCGCAAGAACTCGAAAAGGCTCCGGGGCCACCGTCAGGCCTACACCGAAATCGAGGTCACCGGGATTGCGCAAGCATAGGACACCGATGCTGAGGAGAAAGGCAAGCCATGGCACATAAGAAAGCAGGCGGCAGTTCACGCAACGGCCGGGACTCGCAATCAAAGCGTCTCGGCGTCAAGCGCTTTGGCGGGCAGCTCGTAGCCGCGGGCAGCATCATTGTTCGCCAGCGCGGTACCCGTGTTCACCCCGGCGACAATGTCGGGGTCGGTAAGGACCATACCCTTTTTGCGAGGGTGAACGGTAAGATCCAATTCAGCTTCAGGGGCCCGGGCCACAAACAAACGGTAAGCGTGGTTCCGGCTTAGAAGCAAGCAGCTCTTCTCCGAAAGCCCTATCCACGCGATAGGGCTTTTTCGTTTCCACAGGCGCAATGAAATTCGTCGACGAAGCGCGCATCGAGATCCACTCCGGCAAGGGCGGCGACGGTGCAGTGAGCTTCCGGCGCGAAAAGAACGTACCGCGCGGCGGGCCTGACGGCGGGGATGGCGGCAGCGGTGGCAGCGTCTATGCGGTCGCCGACCGAAACGTCAACACCCTCGTCGAATATCGCTTCGCGCGCATTCACCGCGCCCGGGACGGCGAGCGCGGGCGCGGTGCCCAATGCAACGGGAAAGGTGCCGATGATGTCGTACTGCGCGTGCCCACGGGGACCGTGATCATGAACGCGGAGACCGGGGAAACGGTCGCTGACCTCGCCGAGGACGAGCAGGTCGCATTGCTCGCGCGGGGAGGCAAAGGCGGCCTCGGCAATGTCAATTTCAAATCGAGCACCAACCGCACGCCCCGAAAAGCGACACCCGGCGAGCCCGGCGAGCATCGCACGCTCAAGCTCGAGCTGAAGGTGCTGGCCGATATTGGATTGCTGGGACTTCCCAACGCCGGAAAATCCACCTTCATTCGCGCCGTCTCCGCTGCCCGCCCCAAAGTCGCAGACTACCCGTTCACCACCTTGCATCCGCATCTCGGGGTGGTTCGTGTCGGGATCGATCGCAGCTTTGTGATCGCCGATATCCCCGGGCTCATCGAAGGAGCTGCTGAAGGCGCGGGCTTGGGGCACCAGTTTCTCAGGCATCTCGCGCGCACGCGGCTGCTTCTGCACATCGTCGATGTGGCACCCTTTGATCCGGGCGCCGATCCGGCTCGCGATGCGCGATCCGTTGCCGCGGAGCTGAAGAAATTCGATCCCGCGCTGCACCGAAAGGCGCGCTGGCTGGTGCTGAACAAAATGGATATGCTCCCCGCCGAGGAGCGCGAGACCGCAGCCGCGGCCCTTGTGCGCAAGTTGCGCTGGCGCGGCCCGAGCTTCTGCATATCGGCGCTCACCGGCGAGGGTTGCCGCGAACTCAGTTTCGCGGTGATGAAATTTTTGGAAACCGGAAAGGCGGCATGAGAGAGGCAAGGCGTTTCGTCGTCAAAGTCGGCAGCACCCTCGTCACCAACCGGGGTGCAGGGCTGGACGCGTCCGCCATCGCGCGCTGGGCAGGGCAAGTCGCGAAGCTTCGGCAAGCCGGCAAGGAGCTCGTCCTGGTTTCGAGCGGTGCCATCGCCGAAGGTATGCAGCGCCTGGGTTGGACGCGGCGCCCGCACGCCATGCATGAGCTGCAGGCCGCCGCCGCAGTCGGGCAGATGGGACTCGTGCAGGTTTACGAGTCATGCTTCCGGCAGCACGGCCTGCATACGGCGCAGGTGCTCCTCACGCACGCCGATCTCGTCGACAGGCAGCGCTACTTAAATGCCCGCTCCACCTTGCTGACGCTGCTCGGACTCGGAATCATTCCCGTGATCAACGAAAACGACACCGTCGTTACCGACGAAATCCGGTTCGGCGACAACGACACGCTTGCAGCGCTGGTAACGAATCTCGTCGAAGCCGACTACCTCATCATCCTGACCGACCGAGAGGGGCTCTATACCGACGATCCACGGCGCAATCCTCGCGCGACCCTGATTCGAAGCGCTCAGGCCGGCGAGTCCCGTCTGGAAGGGCTGGCGGGCGGTACCGGCTCTACGATCGCCAAGGGCGGCATGCTCACCAAGGTACTCGCAGCCAAGCGCGCCGCCCGCTCGGGTGCACAAACGGTGATTGCCTCGGGTAATGAACCCGTTGTCCTAGTCAGGCTCGCCGCCGGAGAAGCAATCGGAACTTTGCTCTCCGCCCAAACGACACCGCTTGCAGCGCGCAAGCAGTGGCTCGCCGATCACCTCCAGGTTGCCGGACGGCTCGGCCTCGACCCAGGAGCGGCCAAGGCTTTGCGATCGGGAGGCAAGAGCCTCCTGCCGGTCGGGGTCAAAAGCGTGGAGGGCGAATTCGAGCGCGGCGCAGTGGTCGCTTGCCTCTCGCCGGAGGGCGCCGAGATCGCGCGTGGACTGGTCAACTACAACGCGCAGGAATCCCGGCGCATTGCCGGCCGGGCGTCAAACGAGATCGAGGCCATACTCGGCTACATCGACGGACCGGAATTGATCCACCGGGACAACTTGGTGCTGCTGTAGTTGCAGTAAGAGCGCGATCGGCTCACGTCAGATCTCTTGCAAGAGCCTCGCGCACGGCCGGCGGCGCTTCCACAGCAGCCTTATAGCGGGGATGATCGACCCCGATCGCGAGTCCCGCGCCTTTTTTGAGCGCCTGGACCATAGGTTCGGCGAACTCGAAGCGCAAGAAATGCACCGATGAGGTTTTCGCCTGGTTCTCCCGCTCAAGATCCTCGTCGGCGACGGCCCACACCCGTTCATATCCTTCGATCTGGATCCATACCTTGTCCTCGATGCCGATCAGCTCCCCGAGCCGCCTGCTGCGTTCTTCCGGATCGGGGTACTCGAGCATCATCGTCGCCTTGAGATTGCGGCCGTCCGGAACCAGCGGGTTGTAGGCATCGAGTTCCTCCTGGATGCCTGCTTCCTCGAAAATCCGTTCGACGCGCAGCATCTCCTGCACCTGGTAACGGATGGTGAGTTCGTCTTCGAAGACGAGCGTGATATGGTCGCCGAGTTGAACAGTGCGGTTCTTCTTGTGGGCCATGACCTTCGCCCGGAATTGCGGACGCTCGCGGGCGTAGGCCTCAAGCGTCATCAGGCTTGCACGGTCGATCCGGGGCATGGCTGTCATCGTTATCCGGGATGGGCTCAAATTCCGTAGGCAAGGCGCAGCAGCGACAAAGGATGCGCCTTTCTCGCCCGGGTCTCGCCCATGCCCTGCTCTATATGGCGGGCGGCGATCGGG
>VBCJ01000112.1 GCA_005884335.1 Betaproteobacteria bacterium
CTGCGCAAATGAATGGCGAGCAGGCACCCGCCCTTCAGGCGCCCGCGGAGGACGCGAGCACGGAGACCCCATCGCAGACGGACATTTTCTCGGCTGACACCGACTGGGGGGGCGAAAGCGGTCCGAGCCCGGGCGCACGCGACGACACCGATGAGGGTGATTTTTTCCAGGTTCCCGCCGAATCTCCCAATCTGCGCGAGTATTTACACCGGCAACTCACTCTGACCAAGCTCGAGCCGCGCGACCGCAACCTGGTCGCGTTCCTGATCGAAGCGCTGGACGAAGGCGGCTATCTCACGCAGCCCATGGAGGAGCTCGCGCAGCTCGTGCCCGAGGAATTGCAGATCGAGCCCGAGGAGCTGGACATCGCTCTCAAGCACCTGCAGAATTTCGACCCCACGGGCGTGGGTGCCCGCAATTGCGCGGAATGTCTCGAGTTGCAGCTGCTTGCCTTGCCCGAGTCCACGCCGAGCCGCGCGACGGCCCTCGCCATCGCGCACGAGCACCTCGAGCTCCTCGCGGCGCGCGACTTTGCGAGGCTGAGGAAAGCGCTGCAATGCGGAGACGACGAGCTGCGCCAGGCCCAGCGACTGATCCAGAGCCTCAACCCGCGTCCCGGCGCCGCGTTCTCGACCACCGAGACGCGCTATATCGTACCCGACGTCGTAGTGAAGAAAATCAAGAATGTCTGGGTGGCGAGCCTCAACCCCGACGCGCTGCCGAAGCTGCGCATCAATCGCATGTATGCCGATATCCTGCAGAACAACCGGAGTCAGTCGGGCAGCCAGCTCTCGCATCAGCTGCAGGAGGCACGCTGGCTGATCAAGAACGTGCAGCAGCGATTCGAGACGATCCTGCGCGTGTCGCAGGCGATCGTCGACCGTCAGCGCCATTTTTTCGAGCACGGCGAAGTCGGGATGCGGCCGCTGGTGCTGCGCGAAATCGCAAACACGCTCGGCCTGCACGAATCGACCGTTTCGCGCGTTACGACTCAGAAGTTCATGTTCACGCCGCGCGGTATTTTCGAGCTCAAGTACTTCTTCGGAAGTCACGTCGCCACCGAGACGGGGGGCGCCTGCTCGGCCACCGCCATCCGGGCGTTGCTCAAGCAGCTGGTTGCCGCAGAGGATGGCCGAAAACCTCTTTCGGACAGCAAGATCTCCGAGATCCTCAGCCAGCAGGGCATCGTGGTCGCACGTCGCACCATCGCCAAGTACCGGGAGTCGCTGCAGATTCCTTCGGTGAGCATGAGAAAGTCTCTTTGACGCGTAGACACGCTTCGCATGAATCTCACGATCAGCGGGCACCACATGGCGGTCACGCCGTCGATCCGCAGTTACGTCGAGGGCAAACTTTCCAGGATCCGGCGGCATTTTGATCACGTCATCGACGTCAGCGTGATCCTCACCGTGGACCATCTCGCACGAAAGGCGGAAGTCAGCTGTCATATTCCCGGCAAGGACATCTTCGTCAAGAGCGACGATCCGGATCTGTACGCCGCGATCGACGCCGTGGCGGACAAACTCGATCGCCAGATCATCAAGCACAAAGACCGCTTGCATGCGCATCCGCACGATGCGCTCAAGCACCATCCCCCGTCGGATTGACATTTCCACGCGGGAAGGGCGTTCAACAGCCCCCTGAGCCGATAGTGTAGAATTCCACGCCTTGCCGGCCCGCCGGCACGCACGGTTTCTGCGCACGCGAGCGCTCGAACCGGCCGATTTTCAGAGTCTCGATGAACCTAATTGCCAAGCTCCTGCCCCCTTCGAACATCCTCCTGGACCTGGATGTGACGAGCAAAAAACGCATGTTCGAGCAGGCCGGGCTGCTCTTCGAGAACAACCAAGGGGTGGCCAGGAGCCTGGTGTTCGACAGCCTGTTTGCCCGCGAGCGTCTGGGCTCGACGGGGCTGGGGCAGGGACTCGCTATTCCGCACGGCAGGATCAAGGGTCTGAAGGAAGCGGTCGGGGCTTTTGTGCGTCTGGCACAGCCGGTTCCGTTCGACGCGCCCGACGGCAAGCCCGTCAGTCTGGTGTTCCTGCTGCTGGTGCCGGAACAGGCGACCGAGCAACACCTGCGCGTCCTGTCCGAGCTCGCACAGATGCTGAGCGACCGTGAGCTGCGCGAGAAACTCTCGACCGACACCGACGCGAGCACGCTTCATCAGCACATCACCGCCTGGCAGCCTCATGTTGCAGATCAGCGTCGCGCAGCTGTATGACGACAATCGCGACAAGCTCGGGTTCGCCTGGATCGGCGGAAAGACCGGCGGCGCGACCAAGCTTTGGCGCGACAGTACCGGCGTCGCGGCGCTCGTAGGCCACCTCAATCTCATCCATCCCAACCGCATCCAAGTCCTCGGCAACCACGAGATCGCTCACCTCGCCGCATTCGAGGAGGCCGAGCTCTTCCAGATGCTCGGCAATCTGTTCGCGGTCCACCCGGTTGCGATCGTCGTCGCCGACGGAGCGCCCGCCGATGTGCGCATGCTGAAGGCGGCCGAGGCCTCGGGCACGGCGGTGTTCGCCACCGACATGCCCGGTGCGCAAGTCATCGACCGGCTGCGTCGCTATCTCGGCAAGGCGCTCGCGGAGACCACGCAGTGCCACGGAGTATGCATGGACGTGCTCGGACTCGGGGTGCTCATCACGGGTGACTCGGGCGCCGGGAAAAGCGAGCTCGCGCTGGAACTGATCAGCCGCGGCCACGGGCTCGTTGCGGACGATGTCGTCGACGTCTCGCGCATCGCGGTGTCCACGCTCGAATGCCGCTGCCCGCCGGTATTGAAGGATTTTCTGGAAGTGCGCGGCCTGGGCGTGCTCAACATCCGCACGATATTCGGCGAGACTGCGGTGCGGCCGAAGATGAATTTGCGGCTGATCGTGCATCTCGATCGCCCGGGGACGAACGAGTCGGAGCGACTCCCTCTGCTCGAACAGTCGGAAGATATCCTGGGCGTGACCGTCCGGAAAGTCGTCATTCCGGTTGCGGCAGGTCGCAACCTCGCGGTGCTGCTCGAGGCCGCCGTGCGCGACTACATTCTGCAGCTTCGCGGCATTCACTCGACGGCCGAGTTCATGCAGAGGCAGCAGGCGGAAATGAAGAAAAGTTGAAATTCCCCGGGTGGCCGGTTTTGCGCAGCTACCGTCAATCCGCTAAGGTATCGAAATGCAACTCGTGCTCATCAGCGGCCTCTCGGGTTCCGGCAAGAGCATCGCCCTCAATGCCCTCGAGGACAGCGGTTACTACTGCGTCGACAATCTCCCGGGGCAGCTGCTCCAGCAATCGGCGGAACTGCTCCGCAGCGCAGGCCACAACCATGTTGCGATGAGCATCGACGCCCGCATGGGCGATTCGCTCGAGCTCGTCCCGGAATACGTTGCCGCGCTGAAAGCTCAGGGCGTGGATCTGCGCCTGCTCTTCCTCGATGCGAAAAACGATACCCTGATCCGGCGCTTCTCCGAAACACGCAGGCGCCATCCGCTGGCGACCGGGACGCGCACGCTCGAGGAGGCCCTGACGCGCGAGCGCGAGGTCCTCGCCCGCGTGGGCGAAATCGGCTACCGCCTCGACACGACCGATTTGCTGCCGAACATGCTGCGCAACTGGCTCAAGGAATGGCTCGACATCCGCACTGAAACGACGATGCTCCTGTTCGAGTCCTTCAGCTACAAGCACGGCGTTCCCCTGGACGCGGATCTGGTATTCGACGTGCGCTGTCTGCCCAATCCGCATTACGACCCGCGGCTGCGACCTCTCACCGGTCTTGACGCGGAGGTGGTCGCGTTTCTCGAGAAGGAGCCGAAGGTCGGCACGATGCTGGGGGACATCCGGCGGTTCGTCGAGACCTGGCTGCCCGCGTACGGGCAGGACAGCCGCAGCTCGCTCACGGTCGCCGTCGGCTGCACCGGCGGCCGGCACCGCTCGGTATACCTCGTCGAGCGCCTCGGCGCTTATTTTCGCAGCCATACGCCGGTGCTGGTTCGTCACCGGCACCTCGTCCCTGCAGGATGAAGCCGACTGTCGTCGTCGCGCTGACCGGCGCTTCCGGAATGCCCTACGGCCTGAGGCTGGTCGAAACTTTGATACGCGCCGAGGCCCGCGTCTACCTCCTCTACTCCCAGGCCGCCCACGTGGTCGCCAAGCAGGAGCTAGGAATCGCATTACCGCCGCGTGCCTCCGACGCCGAGCGCATGTTCGGCGAGCGCTATTCGGCAAAGCGCGGCCAACTGCGCGTGTTCGGCCGCGAGGACTGGTTTGCTCCGGTCGCTTCCGGGTCGAATCCAGCCGACGCCATGGTCATCTGCCCCTGCACCGTGGGCACTCTCGCGGCAGTCGCCGCGGGTCTCTCCGACAATCTCATCGAGCGCGCGGCCGACGTGACCTTGAAGGAGGGCCGCAAGCTGATTCTCGTCCCGCGCGAGACGCCGTTTTCGGCCCTGCACCTGGAGAACATGCTCAAGCTCGCGCGCGCGGGCGCGGTCATCCTCCCCGCCAATCCCGGCTTCTATCACCGCCCGAAACGCGTCGAGGACCTGGTCGATTTCATCGTCGCGCGAATACTCGATCACCTCGGGGTCGAGCACGATTTGATGCGCCGCTGGGGCGAAGAAAGCTAGGCCGGACCCGCTCTTGGAATCGCTGCGCGTCCCGATTTTTCCGCTCAACACCGTGCTCTTCCCGGGAGGCCTGCTTCCGCTGCGGGTTTTCGAAGCGCGCTACATGGACATGACGCGCGAATGCCTCAAACGCAATGAACCGTTCGGGGTGTGCCTGATCCAGCAGGGGTCCGAGGTCGGCGCGCCCGCCGTGCCTGAAGGAGTCGGGTGCCTCGCGAAGATCCAGGAATGTGACATGCAGCAACAGGGTATCCTCAACCTCAAGACCCGCGGCAGCCAGCGGTTTCGAATCCTCGAGCGTCAAACCAACACCCAGGGTTTGATCTCGGCCGATGTCGAGCTGATCGCTCCCGACGCAAGCGTCGCGGTGCCCGAGGAGTTTGCCGCCTGCGCGCGGCTCCTGGAAATGGTCGTCCTCGACCAAGGCAAGCCCATTTTCGCCGAACCGCACGCCTTCGA
>VBCJ01000327.1 GCA_005884335.1 Betaproteobacteria bacterium
ATCGGCGAGTTGATCGAGCCGATCGCGAGGTGATGCGGCTTGAGATAGTCCCTGAGCAAGTCGTGGCGCGCGCGCGCGACCGCCGCCATCATGCGATCGGAGCCTATGGCGATAAGGCGGTCGGCGTCCTGCGTGCGGATCGAGGGAGGCCCGAGCCTTCCCTGGGCGTAGGCGTCCATCGCCTGGACGATGTTTCCCACGAAGCTTGCGTCTTGCGGCCGGGTCGGCTTGAATCCCGGCTTTTCATCACAGCACCACACGACCACGTCCGCGGCGCTCTCGATCTCGGCAAGCTTGTAGCGGTCGATGACTCTCTTATAGCCGGCAAAATAAAGCACCTTCGAGCCCCGCGCCCGGAACGCCGCGCCGATCGAAAACAAGACCGCGTTGCCCAGGCCCCCGCCCACGAGGATCACCGTTTCATTCGCCGCGATGTGCGTCGGGTTGCCCGTGGGGCCCATCAGGATCACGGGCTCCCCGGGTTTGAGCATCGCGCACAGGTCCGATGAACCGCCCATCTCGAGCACGATGGTCGAGACGAGGCCGCGGTCCCGGTCCACCCAGGCACCGGTCATCGCGAGCCCTTCCATCTGCAGGCGGGTCGTCGAGTCGGCGTTTCTCACGACCGGGGAGAGAGTCTCGAAGTTCTGCAGGCGGTAGAACTGGCCGGGCCGGAATTTGCGCGCGGCGAGCGGGGCCCTTACCACCACTTCGACAATGGTGGGCGTGAGCCGCTCGACTTTGTGCACGGTGGCGAGCAGTTGGCCGGCGAGCGAAGCGAAGAACTCAGCCGGCGCGCTCCGCGACCGCGGAGGCGTTTTTGCCAGTGCGCGCGACACGACCGGATAGCCCTGGCGCGCAGAACCGAGCGCCTTGACGACGTTGCCGAAGTAGGAGGGATGGAGATCGCCGAAGAAGCTGACGAAGCGCCCGTCGGGAAAGCGCGACAGCAGCACGTCGGCGCGCTCGGGCTTGGAGATCGCGCGCTCCGGCCTCAAGGGCCGTCCGTCCTCGTCGCAGGCCTGGAAATATCTTCCGTCGAGCTGAAAGTGCGCCGCGTCCTCGCGCGCGAGCACCGTGTTCGGCTGGGTCCCTGCGGCGACGAACACGGTGTGCGCCGGCAGCCAGTGCTCCGCGGATTCGCCGCCTAGCCCGCTTTCGCGCGCGAAGCGGACGCCGCGCGCAGCGCCGTAATTGTCCACGTCCACCGCCACCGGCGACAGACTTTCGCAGAAGGAAATCCCTTCCTCGAGCGCTTTCCCGACTTCCTCGTGATTGAGCGTGTACGAAGGGCTGTCGATCAGCCGGCGCCGGTAGGCGATGGTGACGCCGCCCCAGTGCCGGAGGAGCTCGACGATGCGCGCGGCGCGGCCTTCGCGCGCGGCAAGGGCCCGTTCCTCGCGGACCGCGCGCGCATGCGCGAGGAACTCTTCGGCGATCTCGCGCTCCTGGTCGTCCCATTTCTGGCGCACGGCATCCTCGCCCGTCTCCGCGACGAGGGTCTCGTAGCGGATCAGGAACTTCTCCACTTGCACCGGATAGTAGGCGAGCGATTCGGTCGCGGTGTCGATCGCGGTCAAGCCGCCGCCGACCACCACCACGGGCAGGCGCAGCTGCATGTTGGCGATGGAATCCGTCTTAGCCGCGCCGGTGAGCTGAAGCGCCATCAGGAAGTCGGAGGCCGCGCGCACGCCGCGCGCGAGCCCGTTCGGAATGTCGAGCACGGTGGGCTTGCCCGCGCCCATGCAAAGCGCTACGTGATCGAAGCCGAGCTCGAACGCGTCCTCGACGGTGACCGTGCCGCCGAAGCGCACCCCTCCGACCATCGCGAACTGCGCGCGCCGCTCGAGCAGGAGGCGCACGAGCTTGAGGAAATTCTTGTCCCAGCGCACCGTGATGCCGTACTCGGCGACCCCGCCGAATCCCGCCATGACGCGGTCCTCGAGGACCTCGTACAGCGTTTGCACGTCCCGGATCGGCTCGACGGGCACCCGGCTCCCGTCGGCGCCGATTCCGGAGAATCGGGCCGGCAGCGGCTCGATCTTCAGGCCGTCGATGCCGGCCACCGCGTGTCCTTCGTTCATGAGGTAGTGGGCGAGGGTGAAGCCCGCGGGCCCCATGCCGGCGATGAGCACCTTGTAGCCGGTGGGGGCTGTAGGCAGCGGCCGGCGGAAATTGAGCGGGTTCCAGCGCGTGAGCAGAGAGTAGATCTCGAAGCCCCAGGGCAGCTCCAGCACGTCCTTCAGCGTCCGCGTCTCGATCTGCGGAATGTTCACCGGCTCCTGCTTCTGGTAGATGCAGGCTTTCATGCAGTCGTTGCAGATGCGGTGCCCGGTCGCCGCCACCATGGGATTGTCGATGACGATCACGGCAAGCGCCGAGAGCGCGTTGCCTAGCGCCTTGAGCGTATGGAATTCCGAGATCTTTTCTTCGAGCGGGCAGCCGGCGAGCGTCACTCCGAACGGACTCTTCTTGAACGCCACCTTGTTGGGCGTTTCCGCGTGCGATTTCTCTCTGAGACCCTTGGAGCAGGAATCCTTTCCCTGGGTGTGGCACCAGATGCAGTAGTTGGCCTGGTCGAGCGCGCCGACGAGATCGGTACCCGGGTCGGTGAGGGCGAAGCCCTTGCGCCTGCGGATCTGCTCGGGTTTGATCGTGTAGGTGACGACGCCCTCGCGGTCGCTCTTTTGCGCGTGCACGAGGAGGTTGTGCGGATCGATCTTGGCCGGCGCCTTAAAAAGCACTCCTGCCTGCACGCGCGCGCGGCCTTCAGCGGTGTGCAGCGCCCATGCGGCGTATTTGAGCGCGAGGTCGAGCGCAACCGCGTGCCCGGCTTCATCGCCGAGCCAATGGGTGACTTTTTTCGCGAACGTCAGCTCATCGAAGCGCCCGTCCAGGTGATTTTTTTTCAGCTCGGCCTCGATCGCGGGGCCGTCGAGCCTGGCCGCTTCCTCGGGCTTCACCCTGTTCCCCGCGCGGCGCTGCACGAACTGGCGCTTGACCGCGTAGAGCGGGGCGAGCTCGTGATGGCGGGCGGCGAGCGTGCGGAATTCGGCCTGGATGCCGAACAGCTCGGCGAGAAAATCGTCCAGATGCGGCGCGATCTCGAGGATCAGGGCCGATTCGGATTTCGGATCGAGATTCGCAGTCGCGCGCGCGGCTTCCAGCTGCGGTCTCAGCGCGGATTCCGAGGCGCCGAGATGGTCCAGGAATGCGGCATCGAGCCTGACAAGGCCGTCGCGCTCGTGGAGTTCCGCGAAGGACAGGCCGTAAGCAAGCTTCAGCATCCCGCGCCTAGCGCTCCAGGAGCTTGAGCTTGTCCTTGACGTCCTTCCACTGGTCGGCGTCGGCAGGACCCGGCTTGGCATCGGTGATGACGGGCCAGATCTTGGCGAGCTCGGCGTTCAGCGGGGTGAATTTCTTCTGCTCCTCGGACAGGTCTTCTTCGGGAATGATCGCGTTGACCGGGCACTCGGGGATGCAGACGGCGCAATCGATGCACTCGTCCGGGTCGATCACCAGCATGTTCGGCCCCTCGTGGAAGCAATCGACGGGGCAGACATCGACGCAGTCGGTGTACTTGCACTTGATGCAGCTTTCGGTGACGACGTGAGTCATCGCGCGATCCTTGAGTTTGGCGGGCGCCCCCGAGGGGGAGCCTCGAAAGTCCAAAATTATAAGGCTTTCGTCCCGTTGCTTGAAAGCGCGGGCTGATGGTCATTGGTCATTTGCTTATATCCGGATCGAGGTTGCGATAGAATCCGGTTCCGCCGGCCGCGGCAGGGAACTTCAGCCAAGCCGTGCCGGTCTGTGTAGTGTTTTGGAGGGGCGCCGTGATCAAGGTGGAAAATCTCAGCAAGTCCTTCGGGTCGAAACTCGCGGTCGACGGCGTCTCCTTCGAAGTCGGCACGGGCGAGGTGCTGGGGTTCCTCGGGCCCAACGGCGCGGGCAAGTCGACCACCATGCGCATGATCACCGGTTTCATTCCCCCGAGCGCGGGCGCGGTCTCGGTGTGCGGGCTGGACGTGCAGGAAAATCCGATCGAGGTGAAGCGCCGGATCGGCTATCTTCCGGAAGCGGCGCCCTCGTATACCGAGATGTCGGTCCTGTCGTTCCTCAGGTTCGCCGCCGAGATGCGCGGCCTGCGGGGCGAGGGACGGCGCAGCGCGATACGCCGCGTCGTCGAACTGTGCCATCTGGAGAGCGTGCTCGGGCAGACGATCGATACGCTTTCGAAGGGCTTCCGCCACCGCACCTGCCTCGCGCAGGCGCTGATCCACGATCCCGAGGTGCTGATCCTGGATGAGCCGACCGACGGGCTCGATCCGAACCAGAAGCACGAGGTGCGCACCCTCATACGCAAGATGGGCGAGAGCAAGGCGATCATTTTCTCGACGCATATCCTCGAGGAGGTCGAGGCAGCGTGCACCCGCGCGATCATCATCGACCGCGGCCGCATCGTCGCCAACGGCACGCCTGGCGAGCTGAAGGCGCGCGCCCCCAGCGGAAAGTTGGAGGATTTCTTCCGCTCGATTACACGTTCCGATACCGTCAAGGAGGCAGCATGAAGGCGAGCTGGGCGGCGATCTGGACCATCGCAAGGCGCGAGCTTGCGGCGTACTTCGAATCTCCGGTCGCCTACGTGTTCCTGGTGATCTTTCTTTTGCTTTCCGGATTCTTTACTTTTACCTTCGGCGGTTTTTTCGAGCGGGGCGAGGCCTCTCTGGCGGCGTTTTTCAACTGGCTGCCGTGGCTGTTCCTGTTTCTGGTGCCCGCCGCGGGGATGCGCCTGTGGTCCGAGGAGCGGCGGCTCGGAACGATCGAGCTTTTGCTGACGATGCCGGTTGCCGCCTGGCAGGCGATTGCCGGCAAGTTTCTCGCCTCGTGGCTGTTTCTGGTCGTGGCGCTGGCGCTCTCATTCCCGATCGTCGTGACGGTCAACTGGCTCGGCGATCCCGACAACGGAGTGATCGCAAGCGGCTACGTCGGAGCGGCGCTGCTCGCCGGAACCTATCTCGCGATCAGCTGCCTGACCTCGGCCCTCACGCGCAACCAGGTCATCGCTTTCATCCTCGCGGTGGTCCTCTGCCTCGCCCTGATCCTGGTCGGGTTTTCGCCGCTGACCGATCTGCTCGCGCGCTGGGCGAGCCCCTGGCTGGTGGAAGCGGTTTCGAAGTTTTCCGTCCTCACGCATTACGACGGCTTCCAGAAAGGGGTACTCGATTCGCGCGACCTGCTCTATTTCCTCTCGGTGATCGCGTACGCGCTGTTCGCGACCGGCGTCGTCATCCGCAACCACCGGACGGGCTGAGGGCGGACCATGCGCAAGAAGACCGAAAGTCTGCTTTACTCGGCCGGCGGCCTGGTCGCCGCGCTGATCATCCTGGTCCTGCTCAACCTCGTACTGGGGGCGGCGAGGGGGCGCATCGACCTGACGCAAGGCAAGCTCTACACGCTCTCCGAGGGCACGCGCGCG
>VBCJ01000328.1 GCA_005884335.1 Betaproteobacteria bacterium
CCACCGGATCGAAGCCGGCGTCGCGGATCAGGCCGGCGGCCACTTCCTTGCCGCGCCGGTCGTCGCCGCAGTACAGCAGGCTCGGCCGCTTCGCCTTGCGCCTCGCTTCATAGACGTCGAAGAACACTTCGCTCGGGACGGTCCCGAAAGCCGCCACGACGCGAGCTTTGGGAATCCTTTTCGCCAGCTCCTCCGCGCCCGACGAGGTATGGGCCACGACGAGCTCGGTGTTGTCCTCGTTCATCGGCATCGAGCAGGTCACGACGACCTTTCCCGACAGGTCGCCCGCCTGTTTCAGAACATCGTCGAACCGCAGCCAGTGCACGGCCAGCAACACCGCGTCCGCGTCCTGCGCCGCCTCGCGCGGCGTGCCGGCCCGCGCCTTGCCTCCGGCCTCGCGTGCAAGCCGCTTGAGCTTCCGCTCGCTGCGGGTATAGCTGAAGACCACTTCGTGTCCGGCTCGAGCGAAGATTGTTCCGAGCTTGGCGCCCATCAAGCCTGAACCGAGAATGCCGACTCGCATGGTGCTCTCCTATCCTTTGCTACTTGATAAGCTCAACTTTCACTTTTACAGCGCCGGGGACATTAAGAGCTTCCACGCCCGAATCTATTTTGCCGATGACGATGATGCCGGGGTCAGGGATTTTCCGGCCATCATGGCGATAGAACACTGCCAAGTCAGGACCCGGAGGCCAATAGACCACGTCTCCAACCTCGTACCTCTTAGTCGGTTCGCCTCCTTTGGAAATCGCTCTAGGCAGATGACCGAATTTTTCCCTACTGAAGAGATCGTTCATCGTCAGCGTGAACGGCAACAGGGAAACGAAGTCCCGCGTCGTTTGGCTGTCGATTAAAGTCGCCGTAAGCGCTTTATCGCCGACCCTTAGACCTATTTTCATCGTGTTTGCCTATTGCTCCCGCGCGGCCGCGTATTGTTCGTCGCTGACCTTCTCCATCCAATCGACCACCTTGCCGTCGAGCTCTTCCTGGATGGCGATATGGGTCATGGCGGTGGTCGGCGTGGCGCCATGCCAATGCTTTTCATCCGGCGGGCACCAGATCACGTCACCTGGGCGAATCACCTTGATCGGACCGCCCCAGCTCTGGACCAGCCCGCAGCCGGACGTCACGATCAGGGTCTGACCCAGCGGATGGGTGTGCCATGCGCTCCGGGCGCACGGCTCGAACGTAACGTAGGCGCCGCTCGCGCGTGCCGGCCCTGGCGCCTTGAAGAGCTGGTCGATGCGTATAGTGCCGGTGAAATACTCCGCCGGTCCTTTGGTAGAGGCCTGTGAGCCGTTCCGCTTGATCTCCATTTGCACGTACTCCTTACTATCGATAGGGTAACGACGGTGGCAGCTACTGATAAGACGAGACAATTCGCAAGCGCTTATGCGTGCGATTCATGAATCGAGAAACGGAGTCTTGCGCAGTTCGTCTTTTGACCAAGTAGCCATTGGCGTTGACCGCTCATCTTATGGGCACAGCAGCGTCTTGATGGCGCGGCGCTCGTCCATCGCGCGGTAGCCCTCCGCTACCTGCTCGAGCGGCAGGGTCAGGTCGAAGACCTTTCCGGGGCTAACCTTGCCGTTCAACACAAGGTCGATCAGCTTTGGCAGAAAGCGGCGCACCGGTGCCGGGCCGCCGTGGAGGTGGACGTGCGCGAAGAACAGTTCCTGCCCCTCAAGCTGGACGCCGTGCGGGACGCCGACGTAGGAGACGTATCCGCCTTTGCGCGTAGAGCCGATCGCCTGCTTCATCGACTCCTGGGTGCCGACGCACTCCAGCACCGCATCAGCACCGATTCCGTTGGTCAGATCTTTGATGCGAGCCACGCCCTCGTCGCCGCGCTCGGTCACGATGTCGGTCGCGCCGAACTCGCGGGCGAGCTTCTGCCGCGCCTCGTGACGGCTCATCGCGATGATTCGTTCGGCGCCCATCTGCTTGGCGGAGAGTACGCCCAGGAGGCCGACCGCCCCGTCTCCGACGACGGCGACCGTCATGCCGGGTTTTACATTCGCCGCCTCGGCGGCGAACCAGCCTGTGCCGAAGACGTCGGAGGTCGACAGCAGGCTAGGAATCATGTCCTTAGAGGGGACTCCGGGCGTCGCTACGAGAGTGCCGTCCGCGAGCGGGACGCGCAGTACAGGCGCCTGCGCGCCGCCGACGAACTCGGCGTGCTGGCAGGACGACTGGTAGCCTGCTCTGCAAATGGGACAGGTGTTATCGGAGGCGAAGAACGAACCGATGACGAACTGGCCGGGCTTGACCGAGGTGACCTCACGGCCAACTTCCTCGACGATGCCGCAGTACTCATGCCCCATCGGGCTCGGCTCCGCTGTCGGGTTGAAGCCGCGGTAGGGCCACAGGTCGGACCCGCATACACAGGTGGCCGACATCCTGATGATCGCATCCGTCGGCTTGATGATCCTCGGGTCGTCGCGCTCCTCGAAACGCACATCGCCCGGGGCGTAAAGAATGGCTCCTCGCATGGGCTATCTCCTTTTTCTCATTTTCGATATTGCTCGTCGCTGACCTGTTCCAGCCAATCGACGTTCCTGCCGTCGACGGCTTCCTGGATGGCGATGTGACTCATCCCGGTGGTCGGCGAGGCTCCATGCCAGTGCTTCACTCCGGGCGGAATGCGCACTACATCGCCCGGCCGGATCTCCTCAATCCCGCCGTCCCAGCGCTGCACCAGCCCCTTGCCAGCGGTCACGATCAGGATCTGGCCAACCGGATGCGTATGCCATGCGGAGCGTGCTCCGGGCTCGAACGTCACCAGGCCGCCGGACGTCCTCGACGGCGCGTTCGCCGCGAAGAGCGGGTCGACGCGCACCGAGCCGGTGAAGAACTGCGCCGGCCCCTTGTTGGACGGCTGGGAGCCGGCTCGGGTGATGGTGATCGTCTCGTCCGCCTGAACCGGCGTCGAAGCGAGAGCGAAAAGCGATGCTGCCGTTGCAATAAGCAGTTTCATTTCAGTCCTTAAGAGTTTGAGTGAGCTGGTCCCGTATCGGCAGGGCGCGTATGCGTTTGCCCGTGGCTGCGTGGATGGCGTTGGTCAGCGCAGGCGCGACCGGCGGCAAGCCGGGCTCGCCGACGCCGCCGAGCGGCTTGTCGTAGCTGGTCGGGGCAATGAGATGCGTGCGGATCTCCGCCGGCGCCGCGTCGATGCGAGTCACCGGGTAGTCGTGGAAGTTCGTCTGCTCGACCCGGCCGGCCTTGAAGCTGATCTCGCCAAGAGTCGCAAGGCTGATGCCCCACACAACAGCGCCTTCGAGTTGCGCACGGACGCGATCAGGATTGACGACGGCACCGCAGTCGAAGGCGATGTCCACGCGAGGGATCGACAGCTCGCCGTCGGCGCCGATCGCCACTTCGACGACAACCGCGGTATAGCTGACGAAGCTGCGGTGCGCCGCGATGCCGAGGCCGTGGCCTCGAGGGAGCTTCCGTCCCCAGCCGGCCTCGCTCGCCGCCTTCTCGATCACCCGCCGCAGTCGTCCCGTGTCGAACGGATAGCGCTTGGGGTCTTCGCCGTAGACCCACCCGTCCGACATGGACGCCGGATCGATCAAGCGATCCGGGCCGATGAGCTCGAGGAGATAGTCTTTCGGATCGCGCCCGGCTGCCGCCGCGAGCTCTCCGACGAAGCTCTGGATCGCGAAGGCGTGCGGGATGTTGGAAACCGACCGGAACCACCCGATCCGGGTGTGCGCCTCGGCTTCCGGATTCTCGACTCTGACGTTGGGGATGGCGAAGGGCATATCGACGGCGCCCATCGCCAGTTCGAACGCTCCCTCGAGCCTGGCATTCGGGGCGAAGAGCGACCCGATGGTCGGCGCGACCGTTCGATGCAGCCAGGCAATCGGTTTGCCGGGGCCATCGAGACCGGCCTCCAGTCGCTCCACCGAGGCGGTGTGGAAAAAACTGTGCTGTATATCGTCCTCGCGAGTGAAGGTCAGCTTCACCGGCCGGCCTCCCAGGGCATAAGAGAGGATCGCCGCTTCGCTGGCGAAGTCCGGCTTTGACTTGCGGCCGAAGCCTCCTCCGAGCAGAAGCGGGTGCACGCTGATCTTGTCGAGCGGCAGGTTGAAACGTTTCGCGAGGTCGGTCCGGATTGCTTCAGGGTTCTGTACGCTGCACCAGACGTCACAACCTTCTTTGGTCACACGCGCGGTCGCCGTCGGCGGCTCCATCGGTGCCTGAGCAAGATGCGGGATGTAGTAGGACGCCCGGACGTGCCTTGCCGCCCTTGCCAATGCTGCATCGACGTCGCCATTGTTGCGAACCACCTTGCCAGGTTTGCTCGCGGAAGCTTCCATCGTCCTGCGGAATTGAGCGGAGTCATAGCTTCCGTTCGGTCCATCCTCCCACTGAAGGCGGAGAAGGGAGCGGCCCTTGATCGCAGCGAAAGTATTCTCCGCGATCACGGCAATTCCACCGAGCGGTTGAAAAGCCGAGGGGATAGCGGGCGCATCGATCGGCACGACCCTCAACACGCCGGGCACCTTCAAGGTTTCGGTCGCATCGAAACTCTTCACCTTGGCGCCATAAACGGGCGGTCGCGCGACGACCGCAAACGCCATTCTCTCGATCTGAGCGTCGATACCGTAGACGGCCTTGCCGGTGGTGATGTCGAAATTGTCGATCAGGGAGAGGTTTTCGCGACCGATGTAGCGAAACTCGCCCGGGGTTTTGAAGACAAGCGCCTCGCGCACCGGAACGGGCCGCGCCGCCGCACCACGGGCAAGAACTCCAAAGCCGAGCCGCCGGCCGCTGGCCCTGTGCACCACCTCGTGATTGTCCGCCCGGGCTTCCGTGACGGGAACGCGCCACCGGGCTGCTGCTTCTTCCTCGAGCATCCGCCGGGCCGCCGCGCCGATACGGCGCAGTGGCTCGAAATGGTGCCGCATGCTGCGTGAGCCGTCG
>VBCJ01000329.1 GCA_005884335.1 Betaproteobacteria bacterium
GGACGTGGTCGGCGACATCATGGCGGTCGCGTATCAGACGAGCGCCGTCAATACCAAACCCGCAGGTTTCGACCTCTTCGACATCGGCAAGCCGGAAAATCCGAAGCTCATTTCGCACTTCGACGCTTCGGGTGCGCATTCGCGCGGCGTGCACGCAGTGTGGTTCGCGGACGGGGAGTACGTGCACATGGCGTCGGGCGCGCCGGACTTCCAGCCGACGAACCCGGCGGACGACCAGTTCTACCGCATCGTCGACGTGCGAAAGCCCGCGAAGCCCGAAGAGGCGGGGCGCTGGTGGCTGCCCGGCACGCGCGTGGGCGACTCCACGCCGCCGCCTGCGCGCCATCCTAAGTTCGACTCGGGCTATCGCGCGCACAACACCAACGTCTTTCCCCAGCGGCCCGACCGCGCCTACGTCGGCTACATCTCGGGCGGCGCCGTGATCCTCGACATTGCCGACAAATCTCGACCCAAGCTTATCTCGCACTGGCGCTATTCGCCGCCTTACACCGGGTTCACCCACACCGTGCTGCCGCTCTTCGAGCGGGGACTCCTGATCGTGAGCGACGAGTGCGTCTATCCCGACGGCAAGGACTGGCCCAAGCTCGTCTGGGTGGTGGACGCGCGCCTCGAGACCAATCCCGTGCCGATCAGCACCTTTCCCATGCCGCCGGTCGAGGCCTTCGCAAAAAACGGCGGGCGTTTCGGCGCGCATAACCTGCACGAAAACCTCCCGGTGCCGGGCTCCTGGAAATCCGAGGACGTCATCGTCGGCACCTTCTTCGGCGGGGGCGTGCGCGCGTTCGACGTGAGCAATCCCTACCAGCCGCAGGAAATCGCCTACTTCGTCCCTCCCGCGCCCAAGCTCTCGCGCGCGGGGTCGATCCAGCTGAACGACGTCTACGTCGACGACCGGCGGCTGGTCTATACGGTCGACCGCTTTGCCGGCGGCTTGTACGTCCTCGAGATGACCATTTGATGCAGAGCCCGGCGCCGACGCGCGATTCGCTGGCAGGAAAGCTCCCGGTCACGCTGATCACCGGATTTCTCGGCAGCGGCAAGACGACGCTGCTCAAGCGTTTGCTGCGCGATCCCGGGATGAAGCGGGCGGCGGTCATCATCAACGAGTTCGGCGAGGTCGGCATCGACCACGAACTGATTGCGTCCTCTTCCGAGCAGATGACGCTGCTCTCGAACGGGTGCCTGTGCTGCACCGTGCGCACCGATCTGCAGGAAACGCTGCGCGAGCTCTTCATCAAGCGCCGCGCCGGAGAAGTGATCGACTTCGACCGAGTCTTCGTCGAGACCACCGGGCTCGCCGACCCGGTGCCGGTGCTGCATACGCTGCAGACCGACGCGATGCTCGGCGCGCAGTACCGGCTCGATTGCGTGGTGACGCTGGTCGACGCGGTCAACGGCCTGCAAAACCTCGGCAACATGCCCGAAGCGGCGAAGCAGGCCGCAGTCGCCGACCGCATCGTCATCACCAAGAGCGACATCGCTGAGCGCGGCGCGGTTGCGGCCCTCGAAGCGAGGCTAGCGAGAATGAATCCCTATGCCGCGCGCAGCGTGGCGATCAACGGCGAGGTGGAGGTGGCCTTCCTGCGCGACGTCGGACCGGGAAGCACGCGCGCCACGCCGCAAGATCTCGAGCGCTGGCTCGCGCCCTCGGGCGAAGGGCGTCCCGCCGAAGGTGCCTACCTCGGCGAACGCGTTCGCGCGGGAGCGCACGACGCTTCGATCGGCTCGTTCTGCCTGTGGTTCGAACAACCCTTCACCTGGGACACGTTCTCGGCCGCCGTGCAGGTGCTGACCTCGCTGCGCGGACCCGACCTGCTGCGCGTGAAAGGCCTCGTCAACGTCTCGGGCGAACGCGGGCCGGTGGTCGTGCAGGGGGCACAGCACGTGTTCCACCCGCCGGTCACGCTCGATGCGTGGACGAGCGAGGACCGCCGTTCGCGCATCGTGTTCGTCACGCGCAATCTTTCGCGCGAGTCGGTCGAAGCGCTCTTCGCCGCCGTGGGGACGCTCGCCGCGCCGCGCAGCTGATCAGTGGCGCGCGCCCTCAATTGCGCGAGTAACAGAGGGCGAGCTATGATCGGCTTCCGCTAAATCTCGTACTAGCTCACTGGAACGCCCATGAACGCCAAGGAAAACCTTTCGCCGACCGTTCGTTCCGAAGCGCCGGTTGCGGGCCCCGAGCAAAAGGAAATCTGGGGCAGCGACGCCATCGCGGCGGTGCTGCGCACGCTCGACATTCCCTTCCTCGCGCTGAACCCGGGAGCGAGCTACCGCGGACTGCACGACAGCATCGTCAACTACCTCGGCAACACGCGCCCGCAGATGCTGCTCTGCCTGCACGAAGAATCGGCGGTGGCGATCGCGCAGGGCTACGCCAAAGCCTCCGACCGGATGATGGGCGCGGTGGTCCATTCCAACGTGGGGCTCATGCACGCGAGCATGGCGATCTTCAACGCCTGGTGCGACCGCGCGCCTATGCTCGTTCTCGGCGCGACCGGTCCCTGGGACGCCGCGAAGCGCCGTCCCTGGATCGACTGGATCCACACCGCTTCCGACCAGGCCGCGCTCGTGCGCGACTACACCAAGTGGGACAACCAGCCGGCGTCGGTGCCGGCGGCGTACGACGCGTTGCTGCGCGCGGCCCAGATGGCCACGACGGCGCCGCGCGGCCCCGTCTACGTGAACCTCGACGCGGGGCTGCAGATCCTCGCCGGACGCGTCTCCAGGAGCGAGTCGAGCTGGAAGCAGCGCGTCGCGCTCGCCGAAAAGATCCACGCGCGCGTCTTCACCGACATCAAGGTCGGCGCGGCGTTTCCGACCGATCACCCGCTGCACGCCGCTCCGCCCGCGACCTTCCTTTCGCCCGACACGTCGAAATTGCTGCGCGAGGCCGACGTGGTGCTGTCGCTCGACTGGGTCGATCTCGCGGGCGCGCTGAAAGCGGCCTGGGGCGCGGACCCGGTGGGCGCGAAGGTCATCCAGATCTCGCCCGACGCGCACATCCACCGCGGCTGGAGCATGGATTACCAGGGCTTGCCGGCGGTAGACATCTACATGATGTGCGAGCCGGACGCCGCGGTTCCGCTGCTCCTCGATGCCGTCAAGCCGCGCCCAGGGGCGGTCGCGGCGAAGCCCGCGCCCTCGCCGGACGCCGCGCCCGCCGTCGTATCGATTCGCGCGCTCGCCGATGCCTTGAATGCGGCGACAAAGGACATGGAAATCTGCATCACGCGGCTACCGCTCGGCTGGAACGGCGCCTACCGCCACTTCCGCCATCCGCTGGATTACATCGGCTCGGAAGGCGGCGGCGGCGTGGGCGCAGGGCCCGGCATCACCGTGGGCGCAGCGCTGGCGCTGAAGGACAGCGGCAGGCTGCCCGTCGCCATCATGGGCGACGGCGATTTCCTGATGGGCGCGACCGCGCTGTGGACCGCGGCGCACTACGGCATTCCCTGCCTCATCCTCGTCGCCAACAACCGTTCCTTCTTCAACGACGAGCTGCACCAGGAGCGCGTCGCGAAGGAGCGCTCGCGCCCGGTGGAGAACCGCTGGATCGGCCAGCGCATCAGCGGACCGGACATCGACATCGCGATGATGGCGCGCGCGCAAGGCGCCGAAGGCATCGGCCCGGTCGCGAAGGCGTCGGAGCTCGAGCCCGCGATCGAGAAAGGAATCCAGGCCGCGCGGAACGGAGCGGTGTGCGTCGTCGACGTTCGCGTCGCCCCGGGATACGACACCAACATCAGCGGCTCGGGCGCGGGCCAGAAGCGCTGAAAGCGGCGAACAAGGGACGAAGGACGATGTTTAGAGCGCGAGCCTTGATGAGCCTGGCTCTGGGCGCCGTGCTGGCGCTGGCGGCCGGGGAGGCAGCCGCTCAAGCCGGGTGGCCGAGCCGGCCGATCCGCTTCACCGTGCCGCTCCCGCCCGGGGGCGCGAACGATCTGCTCGCGCGCGTATTCGCAGAGCGCCTGCAAACGAATCTCGGACAGCCGGTGATCGTGGAGAACAAGCCCGGCGCAGGCGGCAACGTCGGCACCGAGTTCGTCGCCAAGCAGCCCGGCGACGGCTACTCCCTGCTCCTCTCGTCCAACACCCACGTCCTGAACGTGAGCTTCTTCGCGAAGCTTCCGTACGACCCGATCAAGGATTTCGAGCCGGTCACGCTGGTGGCCACCATTCCTTTCGTGCTCACCGTGAACTCGAATCTCCCCGTGACCAACGTAAAGGAGTTCCTGGCGTACGCACGTTCGCACCCGGGCTCGACCTACGCGACTGCGGGCATCGGCACGCCGCACCATCTGGGAGCCGAGCTTTTGCGGACCATGACTGGAATCGAGATCACGCACGTGCCCTACAAGGGCGCGGCCTTCCTCGTCCCCGCGCTTTTGACCGGTGAAGTGACTTTCTCGATCGCCTCGATGAGCTCGCTCGTGCCGCATTTCAAGTCGGGGAAGCTGCGTGCACTGGCCGTCGCGAGCGAGACCCGTACCTCCCTCCTGCCCGACGTGCCGACCATCGCCGAAGCGGGCCCGCTGCCGGGTTACTCGATCGACGTGTGGTTCGGCGTGATGGCGCCCGCGGGGACGCCGCGCGCCATCGTCGATCGGCTGAACGCCGAGATCAATCGCGTGCTTCAGGATCCGAAGGTGGTGAAGGATCGGCTCAACTCGGTAGGCCTTTCGCCCGTCGGCACCACGCCCGAGCGTTATATGGAAATCATGAAGGCGGACCTGGTGAAATACGCGAAGATCACCAGGGACGCCGGAATCAAGCCCGATCAGTAAATCGGCACGCCACGCGGAGGCGCTCAGGTGCCCAGATTCGCCAGCCGGCGCTTCCACGCCGGGATGACCCCCGGGTTCTTGCAGTAGAGCGGCGGCTCGCCGCGCAGGATGCGCGTGATGTTCTCCACCGCCGCGGGCGGAAAGGAAGCGAACGCGTCCTGGGTGTGGCCGACCCTGTGCGGCGTGAGAATGACGTTGTCGAGCTGACGCAGCGGGCTGTCATCGGGCAGAGGCTCGACGGCGAAGCTGTCGAGCGCGGCGCCCGCGATGCGTTTCTCCTTCAGTGCGCGGTAGAGCGCGGCTTCGTCGATCGCCTCTCCGCGCGAGGTATTCACCAGATACGCCGAAGGCTTCATCAGCGCGAGCTCGCGCTCGCCCAGCATCCCGCGCGATTCGGGGGTGATGCTGACGAGCACCGCCACGATGTCGCTCGAGCGCAGCAGCGTGTCCAGGTCCGTCATCTTGACGCCCTGCGGCGCCTGGTCCGCCCCGACGAAGGGATCGCAGGCGACGAGGTTCACGCCGAATCCCGAAAGCCGCTCGACCACGCCGCGCGCGATCCGCCCCAGGCCCACCAGGCCGACCGTGCGCCCACGCAGCATGCGCGCCCAGGCGTCCTTCGGCGTGGGTCTGGGCCGCCGCCGTCTGTCGCGCAGCGCGGCTTCCGTCTCCCGGGGCTGATACATCAGCATGAGGATCAGCATGACCGTCGCCTCGGCCATGCCGAGGAAATTTTCCGGCGTTGCCCCGTGCCCGACGATGATGCCCAACTCGTTGGCTGCCGCAAGATCCACCGTCTCGAGGCCGATCGTCGGGTTCACGATCCCGCGAAGGCGCGGCGCCGCGAGCATGATTTCGCGCGAGCAGATCGAGCGCGAACTGAACATCATCACTTCGGCGCGTCCGAAAAGCTCCGCGTGGCGTTCCTTCGGATAGTCGAGCTTTTTCCCGGGCGCGGTCTGCGGGCCGCGCACAACTTCAATGCCGAGCTTCACGAGGCGCGACTCGATCTCGTCCAGCACCTCGACGAGCATGTAATCGTGGCAGATGAAAACGGTATGCCGATTCACGCCCACCCGGCCCGATCTAAACGCAGTAGATGTCCACCATCGAAGGCAGATAGTCGTTCTGCAGGACGGTTTTCTTCTTCGCGATCAGCCACGCCTTGCCTTTGCGGCGCAGCTCGTAATAAGCGTGGCCAAAGAAGACGTCGGTTCTCTTGTGGTGCGGATCGAATACGTGGCTGGTCCAGCTGGAACGCAGCCGCATGGAGGATTTTCCTTCCGCTCCTGCGAGGAGCACGTTGCCGACGATGTGCGTGGTGCGGCGAAGCGGCACGGAGGCGGGCGAGCGTCCCGAGCGGATGCGCACGACGCGGTCCTCGAGGCCGGCGCGGTTCGCATAGTAGATGTGAGAAATCTCGGCCTGAGGATCGGAGGTCAGCGCGTCTTCCGTGCGCCAGGTTGGCATCCAGTACTCGCAGTCCTCGGTGAAGAGCGCGAGCCATTCGTCCCAGCGCTGCTCGTCAAGATAGACGGCTTCGCGAACGAGAACATCGCGGCATGTACGGGCCTTGCAGGCTCGCCACCGGGTTGATGCCCATCTCGCGCGCAAGCGCGCTCGCGCCGGGCTCGATCGCCGTCATGCCGCGTTGATACCCCTGCAGCCAGGAAATCGGCGCGGCGAACCCGGCCTGGCTGTCTTCGTACACGCTGGTATCGTCGGGCGTCGCCAGGCCGCTCACGTTGAAGAAATCCTCGAACTGGCGAAGGCGCCAGGCGCGTTGCGCGGGCGGCTCGCCGGCCGGCGCCATGCAATAGACGCGCATCTCGGTCTTGTTCACCGCAAGCGGCCGGAACGTGCGCAGGAGAAGCGACGTGGAGTCGGCGATCTGCATATTGGGAAACACGACGATGTTCCGGAGCTTCAACATCCAGTCGGCGCGCTGGTCGCCCACGCGCTTGCGGATTTCATCCCTGCTCGCGTAGACCTGCCGCCGCTCCGGCTGCGCCTGGTTGAGCCAGATCGCCGTGTGCCCGTGCTCGAAGTTGAAACTGCCCCCGTCCTGCGCGAGGCGCTTGTCCCAGTCGAAGGCGCGCGCGGCCTGGTTTCCGGTCTTCGCGCGCTCGCGCTGGCGCACCACCTCCATGAAGCTCGTGTGCGTCGAAGTCAGATGGTACTGGTCGACGCCGTTGTCCATCTGCAGCTTCCAGTTGGCATCGAACGTGTAGGTGATGCGGCCCGGCACGCATTCCATTCCCCGCGGGCCCTGTTCCAACGCGAGATCGAGGAAGAACTTCAGCTCCCCGAGGTAGTCCTCGAGCGGCGGCACGTCCGCGCTGAGGCTCCCGAAGAGCAGTCCCTTGTAGTTGGCAAGCCGCGCGAGCGGCACCAGATCGTGGTCCTCGGCGTCGAATGCCGCGCCGTAGCAGGCGCTCTTTCGGTCCTTGACGTCGATGTTCCTGCCGCCCGAATCGTAGGCCCAGCCGTGGTAGTTGCAGACATGGTACTTGCGGTTTCCCGACTCGCTTCGGGCGAGCATCGTGCCCTTGTGCCGGCACACGTTCAGGAACGCGCCGAGCTTTCCCGCGGCGTCGCGCGTCACCATCACCGGCACGCGGCCGATGTGGGTTGCGGTGAAATCGTGCGGCTTGGCGAGCTGCGACTCGAAAGCGAGGAACGCCCAGGTGCGCTCGAAGATGTATTTCTGCTCCAGCTCGAAAAGCTCGGCGTCGGCGAAGAGATCGCGGTGCACGCGGAACGCGCCCTCTTCGGGCCGGTCGTCCACGTAGAGCTTGATGTCCTTGAGATCCACGACCGGTCCCGGGATGGCCGGCGCCTATGCGGCCGCCTTGCCGCGGTTCGTCTCGAAGCCCGGCTCGCTCCCGAGGAGCGCCGCAGGCTTCTTCAGGTTCTCCTGCCAGAGCAGCGACTCCATGAAGATATTGAGCGGCTGGTCCTGGACGGTGAGCTCGTATACGTAATCGTCGTACGAAGCGTGATTGTGCACCGCCCAGCCCGGGGCGGAGAGCATGAGGTCCCCCGCGGCCCATTCGTAGCGATTGCCCGCGACCGTCGAATAACCCTTGCCGTGGAAATAGTAGTTGATCGCGGCGGAAACATGGCGGTGGGGTCGGTCGACGATCTTCGGCGGGCGAATCGTCATGGTGGCGAAGAAATTCGGCGTGATGCCGTTGGTGCGGCCGGTGACCGGGTTGTACATCATGTAGAGCCTGCGCCCGGCGTACTCTTTCCCGAGCGCCTCGAGCTTGTCGAGCTCGCGTTTTACTTCCTTCCACGGAAAGTAGAGAGGCTTCGACACCACCGCTTCCGGATTGATGAGGATCTCGTACGGCATCAGCATGCCGCCGTCCGCGCCGACGTGGATCATCCCGTAGGGGCTTCTGCGGCGCGGATCGCCAGACCGCGCTTTCTCCTCCGCGTCCTCCACCGGACGCAGCTCGGCGGCCGGCTCGTCCTCCGGAAGATAGACCTGCATGTGCTGAAGGAGGGGCACGTTCGAATAGGTGAGGCGCACCTGAAGATCCTTGCCATCGTTGACGTGACGGTAGACTGCGTAGGACGGATGGTTCCACACGTCGTATTGCTCGAAGGCGATGCGCTTCCCCGCGACCAGCGTGTGGCCCGATCCAGCGATGCAGAAGTTCACCTCGGTAGCGTTGTGGCGGAACGCCGCCGTCTTCTCGCCCGGCTTCAGAACCGAGAGCTTGACCTGGATGCCCGGCGCGAAGCCCGGCGCATTGGCCTCGGCGAGCGGATGCACGATCAGCGACTCGCGCCGGCCGTTCGCCGGCCGGGGCAGGCTCGCGAGGCGTTCGGTTTCGGCATCGATCTCGCGCCTGGTGACTACGATCGGCGCCCAATACAGGTTCTCGTCCCGCGCGCGCTGACCGGAGCGGTCGCAGAAGCGACCCTGCATGTCCTTAAAATCCTTCTTGAACTCGTTCATAAGACCTCCTCGGCCCAGGAACAGATCGTACTCCTTAGACGGGGCTCCTGGCTTTCGCTCCCGCCAGCCGCGGCTTCGTTTTCTTCGGCTGGGGAATTGCACGGCCCGCGCCGTGCTCTCTCGCCCGCTTGAGCAACTCCACCCCGAGCGCGAGATCGGAAATGCCCATACCCATCGCTTTGAAGAGCGACACGTCATCCGCGCCCGAGCGCCTGCGGCCCGAGGCGATGAGCCCGGAGAGCGGAATCACTTCCTCCCACCCCGACGAAGCATATCGAGTCATGAATTCGCGCGAGAGCTGCTGCACGCCCGGAAGATTGTCCACGGCGACCAGCGTTGCGCGCGCAAAGACGTCCTGCGCGAATTCCTCCCGGTCCGGCGCGATCGCGCCCACGGCATTCAGGTGAGCGCCTCTTTCGAGCATGGCGGCAGTGAGGAAAGGCTGCGCCGCCCGTGTCACCAGCGTCACGATTTGCGCTCCCCTGCATGCCTCGCTCACCGAGGCGCAGCTCGCCGCTTCAAGACCGAACTCCCCGCGCGCCTTTCCGGCGAACGCCTGGCGCGACTCTGTGCGCGGACTGTAGATCTGCAGCCGCTCGATGGGCCGCACCGCCAGCATCGCGCCGACCTGGGCGAGCGCCTGTTTGCCCGTCCCGACGATCGCCATCACCTTGGCATCCTGCCTCGCCATCCAGTCGGAGGCCACGCCCGAGATGCCGCCGGTGCGCAAGTTGCCCAGCGCGAACGCCTCGATCACTGCAACCAGGGACCCGTCTTCGGCCCTCCAGAGCAGCAGCAGCGGGCAGGTGCCGCCCTGCGTGTGCGTCCACGTTTTGGTACCCACTAGATTCCCGAGCCTGCCGCCGATCGCGTGCAGGTTGTTCTTTCCGTATTGCAGCAGGGTCTTCGTCATGTTCTGCGCCTCGCCGCTCGCTTCCTCGCGCAGCGCGGCCTCGAGAGCGACGATCGCGTCCTTCAAGTCCATCAACTGGACGACTTCGGCTTCGGTGATCCAGATTGCGTCGGCGCCCATTTCAGACCTTGAACGAGGTCAACACCTGTTTGGGAAACAATTCCTCTAGTACGAGGCGCCTGTGGCACACACCCTGTTCGAATGCAAAATCGACGAAGGCCTGAAGCGTAGTGCGGTTCTTCTCCAGCCCATAGGGCCAGATATCCTCCCCGAACAGGGCTTTCATGCGCTCGGTGTAGGGCGCAAGCCAGGCGAGCGGCGCGTGCGAAGCGGTGATGTCGGAAAGCCGCTCGACTGAGCGGCGCTTCGCTTCGTCGAAAGCCTTGTAAAGATTCATCGCGAGCCAGGGGTGGCGCTCGAGCACGTCGGTCTTGATCACGATCACGTGCATGATGGGAAAGACCCCGGTCTCCCTGAAGTAGGCCGCTTCGACCGCTTCGTAGTCCGGAAACAGCCGCCGGATCCCGCTGCCGAAGTCGCGCGGCGGCCGCGCGGAAAGCACGGCGTCGATATCCCCTGCAAGCAGCATGTCGTTCAGAGAGTGTCGGGGCTCCGGGCGGAGTTGCACTCCTTCGGGCAGCTTCGGCTTCACTTTCTCAACGCGCCCCGCCTCGTTCACTCCCGCCTGGACCCATTCGACCGACGCGAGCGGCACCTCGGCCTGGTGGGTGAGGTAACCGCGCGAATAGATCACCGCGGTCTGCGCCCACTCCGGAATCCCGATACGCTTGTCCTTCAGTTGCTCCGGGCGGTCGATCCTGCCGCCGTCGCGCACGTAGATCATCGATTGCCGAAACACGCGCGAAAACGCTTCCTCCGGCGGCAGGGTGAGCACGTTAAGGCTCACGCCCTGGACAGGCACCTGTCCCGTGGCGATGTCGCGCGTGTGCTCGTAGTCGCCGATCGCGAGCGTCAGAGACAGTCTTTCCACGAATTCGCTATTCCTTGAGCAGCACCGCGCCGTTTTCGATTTTCACGGCGTAGGTGCGAATGTCCTCGGTGCAGGGGACGCCGACCGCCTTGCCGGTCGCGATGTGAAACTTCCCCTGGTGCAGCGGGCATTCGATCTCCTCGCCCTCGATGAAGCCGTCGGCGAGGCTCGCCTGCCCATGAGTGCAGGTGTCGTGCGTGGCGAAGATCTTTCCGGCGAGGTTATACAGGCACACCGGCTCCACGCCGAGATTGACGAGCAGCGTCCCGTCCTCCGGAACATCGGAGGCGTTCGCGACTTTGATCCAGTTCTCGCTCATGTCAAAGGGGATAGATCAGGCTGTTCGGAACGAGGAGGCTGTCGAAGATGCAGAGCTTTTCCTTGAATTTTAACCTGCCCCCGTCCGCGACGAGTTTGTCGCGATATTGACCGGTGTTGAAAACGCGGGTGAACTCGTCCTGCAGTGTCTCGAGCGCGACATAGTTCGCGCGCACCTCGAGCACCCCTTCCTTCCAGCCCAGGACACGGAGGCCGCTCACCATGCGGCGCATGGTGCGCGGCGCGTACACCGCGGTCTTGCGGATTGCGGTGACCCGGTCGGCGAGATACCCCTTGCTCTCGCAAAGCCAGGTCGCGAGCGGAAGCCCGCGCTCGAAGTTCTCGCGCGGAACGATCTTGTAGAGACATTGCTCGACGAAGAATTCCGGCCATTCCTCGAAGCGCTCCTCGTCGAGACAGGCGGTGTACGCGGCATAGAGTTCTTCCAGCTCCAGGCGCAGGTCCCGGGAATTCAGGGTCAGATAACGCTCCGCTGTGTTCACGCTACAGAAAAGAACGAACGTTCGATTTCTAGGATTTTACTGATGAATGACAAATTGCTAGATCTGCATAACCTGGCGGTAATAGGCGTAAAAGGCGCGGATCACGGATTCTGTCACCATGTGCTGCTCGTCCTTCCAGTCGCGCCCGCCCATCTCCATGACGCCAGCCCCTTCTGGATACGGACCGACGCCGGCCTGAGAGAATTTCATCACTTCGCTGTCGTCGATCGAAACGAATCCCGCCGGTCCCATGAGGTTCGCCTGCCGCAACCGGCGCCGGGTCATGTCCTCGTCGTCGGCGGCGTAGCCGAAGTAGGTCCAGGCGAGCTCGAACGCCGCCGGGCCGCGCGTGATGAGCTGACGCATCGCCAGGGTGTTCGACTGCTGCTGGATGATGAGGTTGGGCCAAAGGGTCGTCATCACCACGGTGTACTCCGGAAATTCGCGCACCGGCTCTAGAAGCGTCGCATCCTGCAGTTTGAAGTTGTCGATTAGCGACTTCATGTCGGCGTTGTCCTCGGTTTTCTTCTGATCCCCTCGCCAGGAAATCAGCGCGCCATGACGGCCGGTTGCATCCATCTGCACTTTCGAGGGCTGATCGGCTCGAAACAGCCCGAAGCTCAACAGGAACACGTGCAGCAGGCTCGCGTGATAGGGGTCCTTGATGTTCTCGAACATCAACTTCCAGTTCGCGGGTGTCAGTTGGCGCGAGTAGCCGAGCACGCGGAGCTCCCGTCCGTCGAACACGCGGTCGAAAAGCGCCAGCATCGAAGGTCCAAAGTACTCTTCCAGCGGCTCAAGCTCCGATGCAAAGGAGGCGAAGATCACGCCGTGGCGGCAGGCAACCCTGAGCCTGCGCAGCCCGTGATTCTTCGGATCGAAATCCGCGGGCATTCCGCCCTGCTTCTTCACTCCGCGCCGAAACGGCACCCCGATCAGATTACCCTTCAGGTCATAGGTCCACTGGTGGTAGGGGCACATGAACTCGACGGCATTGCCGAGATGCCTCTGGCAGAACTGCACGCCCCGGTGAGCGCAGCGGTTCTCCACGACGTTGATCGAGCCTTGCTGGTCGCGCACCACCACGACCGGCTTTTCGCCTATGAAAGTGCGCTTGAAATCGCCTGAGCGCGGCAGCTCCGCCTCGAGCGCGACGTAGTTCCAGCTCGGACCGCAGAAGATGCGCTCCTGCTCCCGGGCATAGATCTCCGGGTCGGAGTAGATCCAATAGGGGATGCGGGAAATGCCTTCTTGGGGCCACACGTGGCGCGCGCCCATGGTTTTCTCTCTTTCGGTGCCGGCGCCGCTCGTTAGGAAACAGACCGCTTGCGTCGGAACTTGGACAGGAGCTCGTCCAGGTGATCGTGACTCGAATAGCTGATGACCAGTTTCCCTGCGCCTTTTTTCCCCGGCTTGATCTCGACTTGGGTTCCGATCTCCTCGGACAATTCTTCCTCGAGACGCGCGATGTCGCGATCGGTACCGTGCCTGCGCCTGGCCTTGCCCGTGGGATGAAGGATGGCGTTGACCAGTTGCTCGGTCTGGCGCACGGAGAGCGCCCGGTCTGCAACCCGCTTCGCGACGCTCTCCTGCTGCCGCGCCTCGAGCGGGAGAAGCGCGCGTGCGTGTCCCATCTCGAGCTTTCCATCAAAAACAAGCGCCTGTACCGCCTTTTGCAAATTCAGTAACCTGAGCAAGTTAGTGGTTGCGGTGCGGGAGCGGCCAATGGCCTCCGCCGCCTCCTGGTGCGTGAGTTTGAACTCGCCGATCAGACGCTGCACGCCGCCTGCTTCCTCGAGCGGGTTGAGGTCTTCCCTCTGGATGTTTTCGACCAGCGCCATGGCGAGCGCCGACGAATCCGGCACCTCGCGAACGAGCGCCGGGACTTCCGCGAGACCGGCGATTTTCGCCGCGCGCCAGCGCCGCTCGCCCGCGATGATCTCGTAGCGGTTGTTCCCGATCGGTCGCGCGAGAATGGGCTGCATCAGGCCTTGCGTTCTGATCGAAGCTGCGAGCTCCTCCAGCGAGCTGTCGTCCATCTTCGTGCGCGGCTGGTAGCGACCGCGCTGCAGCTGGTCGATGCGCAGCGTGGCTTGCCGCTCGGAGACCGGCCCCCCCTCCCCATCCTTGTCGAGGAGGGCGTCCAGGCCCCTGCCCAGTCCCTTGAGTTTCACCGGTATTTCCCGCTCATGCTGTCGCCGCGATGCCGTTCCGGGAGAGGATCTCGCCCGCCAGGGCGACGTAAGCTTGCGAGCCCTTGCATTCGCGGTCGAACTTCACGGCGGGCGCGCCGAAGCTCGGCGCCTCGGCGAGCCGTACGTTGCGCGGGATCACGGTCTCGTACACCTTCTTGCCGAAGTGCTCCTGCAATTGCGCCGACACCTGCTGCGCGAGCGCATTGCGCGGATCGTACATGGTTCGAAGCAGCCCCTCGATATCGAGCTTCGGATTCAGGTGCTGGCGGACCTTTTTGATCGTGTTCACGAGATCGGAGAGCCCCTCGAGCGCGTAGTACTCGCATTGCATCGGTATCATCACCGCATCGGCTGCGACCAATCCATTCACCGTGAGCATGTTGAGCGCTGGAGGGCAGTCGAGCAGGATGAATTCGTACTGGCTGGCGATCGTTCCGAGCGCGCCTTTCAGGCGTGACTCGCGGTGCTCGAGGTCGACCAGCTCTACCTCCGCGCCGGCGAGGTCGCGGTTGGCGGGAATCAGGTCGTACCCGCCTGATTCCGACTTCAGCCGCGCCGAATCGGCGGTCGCCAGCCCCAGCAGCACTTGGTAGACAGAAATCTTCAGGGCGCGTTTGTCGATTCCGCTGCCCATGGTGGCGTTGCCCTGCGGATCGAGATCGACCAGCAGGACGCGCATCCCGGACTGCGCGAGGCTCGCCGCGAGATTGACGCTGGTCGTGGTCTTTCCGACGCCGCCCTTCTGGTTGGTGACGGCGAGGATGCGGGTCATGCGCGCTCGATCAAGACAAGATGCCGCTCGGCGTCGAGCCCGGGAACGGCGAAGGCGTGTACCTGCCGCAGGCGGAAGTCCGGCGGCAGGCGCTCGATTTCCTCGAAGGGATAGACACCCTTCATCGCCGCGAGCACGCCGCCCGGCGCGAGCAAATGTCTGGTCAGCGCGATGAACTCGGCAATTTCGGCAAACGCGCGGGAAATGATGTAATCGAATTTCTCAGCGGCGTCCCAAGCCTCGACCCGCTCGCATATCACCGCGGCGTTCTTCAACTGGAGGTCCGCTACCACCTGTCGGAGGAAGGCCGATTTTTTGTGATTGCTGTCGAGCAATGCGACCTGAATGTCAGGCCTGGCCACCGCAACGGGAATCCCAGGGAATCCCGCGCCGGTGCCGACGTCGAGCACCCGAGTTCCAGTCACGTATGGGATCACGGCCAGGCAGTCAAGTAAGTGGCCACTGATCATCTTCTCCACGCCCCGTATTGCAGTCAGGTTATATACCTGGTTCCACTTCTGCAGCAGCGCGAGATACTGAAGGAGCTTGTTTCTACCGTCGCGACCCAATGCCAGACCTAATTCCGCTACTCCTTTTTCGAGGCGCCGGCCCAACTCGGCCTGCGCCGGCAACCCCGCCACCAGCGTCGTCATGCGGCCGATCTCTCTGATGCGCCTAATCCGCGCTTCAAGTGAACGAGCAGGAGCGAGATCGCGGCCGGAGTCATACCCGAGATGCGCGAGGCTTGTCCGATGGTCTCGGGTTTGTGTTGGTTCAGTTTCTGCTGCACTTCGATCGACAGGCCGCGCACGTTCTGGTAATCGAGACCGCGCGGCAGTGCCATCGTTTCGTAGCGCTCCTGGCGCGCGATTTCCTCATGCTGACGCTCGACATACCCTTGGTATTTGGCTTGAATTTCCACCTGTGAGGCGACCGCCCCATCGCCGACGAATGCACCTCGTTCAGAAAGTTCAGCCAGCGAGGCGTAACCCACCCCGGGACGCTTCAAGAGATCCATGAGGGAGTACTCGCGCTCGATCGGTTTGCCGAGCACACGCTCGGCAACCTCGGCAGGCAGGGATTGGGGAGTGACCCAAGTGGACTTGAGCCGCTCCTGCTCGCGGCCGATCGCGTCGCGCTTGCGGTTGAACGCGTCCCAGCGGACATCGTCCACGATGCCGAGCCTGCGACCGGTCTCGGTGAGCCGCAAGTCCGCGTTGTCCTCGCGCAACGTGAGCCGGTATTCCGCGCGGCTGGTGAACATGCGATACGGCTCCGAAACACCGCGGGTAATGAGGTCGTCGACCAAGACACCGATATAGCCTTCATTGCGCCGCGGGCACCAGGCATGCTCGTCCCGGATGAAGAGCGCGGCATTGATACCGGCGAGGATTCCCTGCGCTGCCGCTTCCTCGTAGCCGGTAGTGCCGTTGATCTGTCCCGTGCTCCAGTCCGCGGATGCTGCGCACCAGCTCGATCTGCACGTCGAAGGGCAGACTCGTCGAGATTCCATTCGGATAAAACTCGTTGGTGGTGAGCCCTTCAGGCTCCAGAAAAATCGGGTGGCTTTGCTTGGCGGCAAACCGATGGATCTTGTCCTCGATCGAAGGGCAATAGCGGGGGCCGATCCCCTCGATTACGCCGGTGTACATCGGCGAGCGGTCCAAGCCACCGCGGATGATTTCGTGCGTATGTGGATTGGTGTGGGTGATCCAGCAGGGTAGCTGGGGAGGATGCATCCCCGGTGTTCCGACAAACGAAAAGACGGGCACCGGCTCATCACCCGGTTGCGCTTTGATGCTCGAAAAATCGATGGTGCGACCGTCGAGCCGGGGCGGTGTTCCGGTCTTGAGGCGACCCACCGGAAGCTTGAGCTCGCGCAGCCGCGCAGCGAGACTGAGGGAAGGCGGGTCCCCAGCCCGACCGGCCTGATAGTTTGACAATCCGATATGGATGAGTCCGGAAAGAAAAGTGCCGGTGGTCAGCACCACGACGCGGCTGGAAAAGCGAACGCCGAGCTCAGTCACCACCCCGGCGACACGGTCGCCTTCCAACAGGAGGTCGTTCACCGCCTGCTGGAACAAAGTCAGGTTGGCCTGGTTCTCCAGCCGCGACCGTATCGCGCGCTTGTACAGGAGGCGATCAGCTTGTGCGCGCGTCGCACGGACTGCGGGGCCTTTGGAGGAATTCAGGATGCGAAACTGGATCCCCGCTTCGTCTGTAGCGATCGCCATGGCTCCGCCCAAGGCGTCTACTTCCCTGACAAGGTGCCCTTTCCCAATACCCCCGATGGACGGGTTGCAGGACATCTGCCCCAGCGTTTCGATGTTGTGGGTCAGCAAAAGGGTGCGACAACCGGCCCGCGCTGCCGCAAGCGCCGCCTCGGTCCCAGCGTGGCCGCCGCCGACCACGATGACATCGAATCGAGTGGGAAATTGCATCGCTTTGAGCAGGAAAATAGACCGAAAGCAATCGAATTTTAAAGCTATTCCACGACGAGAGACAGTGTTTCACGTGGAACTTCCAGCGCGCAAAAGACGGCTTCGGTCGATGAGGGGACCCGAGGTTGAGCAAGCCCACGGCGGGTGGACGTTTCACGTGAAACGTCCGTGTTCTGCATATCCTCCCACCGGAATTACACAGCCTGTTAACCCGCAAGGACACAGCTTGCTAACAGGGTCCACACCCGATATTCGCGTCCGGTAAAGCCCGGCGGTGACACGAACAATCAAAATATAAACAATATCTTAGCGTTGAATCTGTCTCGCGACAGCTGCGCAAGACGTCGGACCTTCGGAACCTCTCAGTCCAGGGAACGTCCGAGTGTCTCACGCCGCGCGGCAAGCTCACGCGGCAAGCGGCTTCCCAGCAGTTGCAGCAATTCATCTTGCAGCTTCAGTTCCCGCCTCCACTCCCTGCCGTCGACCGAGCTCACGCGCTTGAACTTGTCGCTGCCGAAGCT
>VBCJ01000330.1 GCA_005884335.1 Betaproteobacteria bacterium
AGGCTTCGCCGAGCGCGTGCGCGCCGACTATCGCCTGTGGGGGCAAGTCATCAAGGAATCGGGAATCAAGCTGGAGTAGCGCTATGGCTCGTTCGGTGCTCAAGACGAAATTCATCTCGCACGGCACGCTCGGCTCGAAAGATCTCGAGGCGACGCGCCGTTTCTACGAGGAGTTCCTCGGTCTGGAGGTGGTGCGCACCAGCCCCGTCTCCCTCATGATCCGCCTCGGCGGCAACCACGTGTACGCCGTCGTCTACACCAAGAAAAAGGAGCGCATGCCGCGCGTCTACCACAACGGCCTGGACGTCGACACCGACGCCGAGGTGGACGAGGCATGGCGGGCTTGCCACTCGCAGGCGGAGAAGTGGGGCCTGCACGACATCGACAAGCCCTCGGCCCGCCACGGAACCTACAGCTTCCTTTTCTGGGACGCCGACGACAACGCCTGGGAAATCCTCTCCAATCCCAAAGGCGGCTACACCTGGATCTTCGAGCAGGGCGATCTCGAAGGCCGGGGGCATTTCGAGCGCGGCTTCCGTCACAAACGTCCGGATGCGAAGGAAAGCGCATGAGGGCGGCGTATTACGAGCGCAAAGGGCCCGCGTCGAAAGTCCTCGTTCTCGGCGAGCTGCCCGATCCGCAGCCCGCGCCGGGCGAAGTGCGCGTCAAGCTGCATTTTTCCGGAATCAATCCGACCGACACGAAATTGCGCGGCGGCTGGGACGGCAGCACGGAGATGCCGTTTCCGCGCGTGATTCCGCATCAGGACGGAGCCGGCGTCATCGACAAGGTCGGCGCGGGCGTACCTCAGGCGAGAATAGGCGAGCGCGTATGGATCTACGAGGCGCAGCGCGGCCGCGCTTTCGGCACCGCCGCCGAATACGTCGCGATCCCTTCGGAGAATGCGGTGACGCTTCCCGAGGGCGCCAGCTTCGAGACCGGAGCCTGCCTCGGCATCGCCGGGATGACCGCGCACCGCTGCCTTTTCCAGGACGGCGGCATCCAGGGACAGACCGTGCTCGTCGCGGGCGGCGGCGGCGCGGTCGGCCACGCGGCGATCCAGCTCGCGAAATGGGGCGGGGCGCGGGTCGCCACCAGCGTGAGCCGGCCCGAGCAGGAGAAAATCGCGCGCGAGGCGGGTGCCGATCTCGTCGTCGACCGGAAAAAAGAGGACGCCGCCGCGAGAATCAAGGCGTTCACCCGAGGGCAGGGCCTGGATCGCGTGGTGGAAGTCGCCTTCGAAGCGAACCTCGAGCTCAATCGCGCGGTGCTGAAGGCCAACGGAGTCATCGCTACCTACTCCTCCGGTCCGCCCGACAGCGCGCCGCGCATCCCGTTTACCGCGATCATGCGGCAGGGAATAAGCATGCACTTCATCCTCGTCTACGCGATGCCCCGCGAAGCGCACCAGTTGGCGGCGCGCGACCTGAACGCCGCGCTCGAGGCGGGGCGCTACCGTCCTCACGTCGCACGCATCTTCAAGCTCGATGAAACGGCCAAGGCACACGAAGCGCAGGAAAGCGGCGGCACGGTCGGCAAGCTCCTCATCGGTGTCTGAGGCCATGCGGAGGGACTTCACGAACACGCTGCGCGCAGCCGCGAAAGAAGCGCGGGAAACCGTCGGAACATGGCTGCGTCGCGCGACCGCTCGAGCGGACAAGCTGCGCCCGCATGCGACAAAGGCGCTCGAAACCGTCAAGGCCTGGTGGATCGCCGGCACGAACGAGCTGCGCGCGTGCGCGGGAAGCGCGCTCGGCAAGATCAGGACCCGGTTTCCGATGCTGGATGTCACTGGGCGCGCGCTGCGCGTGCACGCCGGCCGAGTGCTCCAAGCGGTCAACAGCGGGTACCGCGCGGGGGTCGCCGCCATCGGCAGGGTCAGCCCGCGTACCGCCAAAGCAATCGTGGCCTGCGAGACCTGGCTCCGGCAAAGCGACTGGCGCAGGCTCGGCCTCACGGCGCTCGCCGCCGTCCTCGTGCTCGGGGCCGGTTTCGCGGCGATTTTTCCGGAAGCGGCCGGCCGCTATGGCCGCGTGATATTCACTTCGAACCGGATCGTTCCGCTTCCGGATGAAACGCGCCGGGCCGTCCGCGAAAAAGCGAAACAGCTTGCCGCGGCGCTCGACAGTCGCCTGGACAGGAGAAGAAAGCTCGCCGGCGAGACCTGGACCTCCGCCCAGATCCTCCTCGCGCTCAGGGAAAACGATCCGGGCTACGCGAGCCGGATCGACGTCAAAGTGGTCGAGCAGTATTTCCGCTCCATGGCCGGACCCGAATGCGCCTGCTGGCGCCGGTTTCCCCAGGGGAAGCATCCGAATCACCTCGGCGTCACATCGTGGGTGCTGTGGACCTTCGCGCAGTACGGGATCCCTGCCCACAAGAGCGAACTCGAGTTTCTCCTCTCGGCCCAGGGCAGCGACGGGGGGTGGCCCCTGTTCGGGGGCGCGCAGCAGGAAAAGTTCGCCTCGAGCTACGGGACTGCCGCCGCCATACTCGCGCTGCACGAACAATCGGCTCTCCAACCCGACCGCCAGCAGAAGAGGCGGCTCGCCGCCGCGGTGGACCGCGGGGCGGACTGGCTGAAGAGCCGCGTCGTCGCCGGCCGGGCGCGCTGGGTGGATTATCCGGCGTGGCCGGAGGCCCAGGGAGACTTCCTGGGGGTTTCGGGTTTCGCGCTTTTCGCGCTGCATCGCGTGGGCGCCTGGTGGCTCGGCTCGCTCGACCGAGATTGGCTGCGCGAGCTTCCGGCGCAGGCGCCCGCCGCGCTGCGCGGCGAAGCCTCGGCGAAGGCGGTGCAGGTCGGCAACCGGTCCTTCCCCGACGAGACGCGCTACTACGAACTCCCCTGGACGATTCTCGCGACGGAAGAGGTCTACCGGAGCGCCGGGATTTTCCGAAAAGTCCGCGCGGTGCAGTGGGTCGAGCGCGCCCTTGCCCCCGGGGCTTCGATCTACGACCTCACCGGACGCGAAAAGAGCGCGACGATCGTCGCCGAAGCCCTGCTCGCCTTGCGGAACGAAGTGAAGCATGAGTAGCGCGAAGAGCGGTCGCGGCGCCGAACCCACGCTCAAGCGCGACGTGGCTCTGGCCAACCGCATCGTCGAGCGTTTCGGTCTCTCCAACGCGTTCGGGCACGCGAGTGCCCGCATCCCGGGCACGGACACCTTCTTCATGCCCACGCGGCGCAGTCCCGGCCTCGCCAGCGCGAGCACGCTGCTGGTTCTGGACACCGAAGGCAAAATCCTCTCGGGCAGGGGGACGCCGAACAGCGAGCTCTGGATCCACGCGCGCATCTACGCCGCCCGACCCGATGTGGGCGGCGTCGTGCACGCGCATCCGCCGGCCTGCGTATGCCTCACGCAGATCGGGCAGCCGCATCGCGTCGTGCACAACCAGGGCGGGGCGTTTTACGCAGGCGTGCCCGAGTACGAGCGCATCGGCCTCATCCGCACGCGCGAGTTGGGCGATCTGCTCGCGCGCAAGCTGGGCTCGGGCCTCGCCGTCATGATGCGCGGTCACGGCATCACCACCGCGCTCCCCGATGTGCGCGCGGCCACCGTGGCCGCGTGCATGCTGGAGGAGAGCGCCGGCATGCAGTTGCGTATGCTCGCCGCAGCGGGCGGGGACGCAGCGCGCCTCCGCGCCTACAGCCGCGAGGAGGCCGGGAGCGTGAGCGACCAAATCAGCCCGCGGGTCGTGGAGCGGGCCTGGGAATACTACGCGCTCGCGGCGGAGCAAAAGCCGCTGGGCGGCTAGAGAGCTCCGGTCCGCTCGTGACGGAAAGACCCATCGCGGGAGGACTGCCTTGCGCAGGGCTCCTTCTGGTTGCGATGTCGGCTGTGTACGCACCGGCATTCGGGGCAGGCGGGGCGCTGGACAAGTGCCGCGACATCCCGGACCGGGACGCGCGTCTGAATTGCTTCGACTCGGTCACGCAGGACAGGAGCGGACCCAGCCGGTACCTCTCCAACCTCTGGAAGCTCGGTCCTGGCCAGGGGAGCGTCGGAATCGATCAGTTGCAGCCGCACCGCCCGGTTTACGTTCTCGTCGACCGCTGGACGAGCAGTGTCAACCAAGCGCCGTCGAGCCCCGCGCCCGGACACAGCGTCACGTCGCCGTTCGACTGGAATGCTCAAGAATTGAAATTTCAGCTGAGTTTCAAGGCGGAGCTGATTTCGCGCCATGATTTCGGCGGCGACTTCCTCGGTTTCAACAGTGCGCGTCTCTGGTTCGCCTATACGCAGCAGTCCCACTGGCAGCTGTATTCGCCGAACGTCTCGCGGCCTTTCCGCGAGACGAACTACGAGCCGGAGGCGATCCTGACGCTCGGCACCGCGAACCAGGGAGACGGCTGGAAGCTGCTCAACATCGGATTCGTGCACCAGTCGAACGGCAGCTCGCTGCCCGAATCGCGCAGCTGGAACCGCGTCTACGCACAAGGCGGTTGGGAGTGGTACCGGGTTTCCGTCCTCGCGCGCGCATGGCAACGCGTCCCGGAAAAAACCGAGCGCGACGACAACCCGGACATCATGGATTACCTAGGGCGGGGCGACGCCCTCATCCGCTGGGACATGGGCGGAGACTACGCCGTTTCGCTGCTCGCCCGCCACACGCTCAGGGCCCGCCCGAGCCGCGGTTTCCTGCAATTGGATCTGACCACGCCCCGGCTGCTCGGCCCTGCGCGAGGCTACATCCAGATCACCTCGGGTTACGGCGAGAGTCTGATCGACTACAACTTCCAGCAGCGCACGCTCGGCCTGGGTTTCGTGTACCGCGAGTGGTGAGCCTGGGCACCCGCGGTCCATTGATCGTCGTCGACGTACCGGCTCACTTCCGCCCCGGACCGGCCTCCTGCACGAGGTTCTTGTCGATCAGCGTGATCTCGATGCGGCGGTTCTTCTTCCGCCCTTCGGGGGTGTCGTTCTCGGCGACGGGCTGATATTCGGCGCGGCCCGAGGCGATCATGCGCTCGGGCGGGATGCCCACTTCCTGCAGATAGTGCACGACGTTGGTCGCGCGCGCGACCGACAGCTCCCAGTTGGAGGGAAAGACTTTCTGCGCCGCCTTGCTGATCGGCACGTTGTCGGTGTGGCCGACGACGCGGATGACCTTGTCCTCGTAGCCTTTCAGCGCCTCACCCACTTTTTTTAGCACATCTTTGCCCGTGTCCTTGAGGGTCGCCCGGCCGGAGTCGAAGAACAACTGCTCGGCGACGTCGACCGTGAGCATGTCCTTGTACTGCCGCACCTGGAGCTGGCCTTTCTTGACCTCCTCG
>VBCJ01000331.1 GCA_005884335.1 Betaproteobacteria bacterium
TTGCCGGCACCCGGCGACGCTGTCTCCGGCTGCGAAGGCGCCGACCGGAGAGCGGCCGCTCCCGTTCAGGTTTGCGCGAACGCCATCGTCGGCAGTGTCCCCCCAGGGGTAGCGCCGCTTTCCGGACCCGTGCGAAAACGATGCAGCCATCTCCCATTCCGCTTCGCTCGGCAAACGTCGGCCCGCATAGCGGCAATACGCGTTCGCTTCATGCCAATTGACGTGCATCACCGGGAGGTCGCCGTCCAGCCGCACCTCCTCGTCGAAGCGGCGCTCCCGCCACTCGCCGTCCCGCTCGACCCAGTAACGGGGCGCGCACACCTCGCCCATCCAGTCCCAGCCTTCGGACGACCAGAGATCGCGGCGCCGATAGCCGCCGTCGCGAACGAATTCCAGGAATTGCGCATTCGTGACCGGCGCCCGGGCCATGCGAAAGGGTTTCAGCTCGATCCGGTGGGCCCACTTTTCGTTGTCGAAATGAAATCCGGAGTTTCGCGGTGCGCCGAGCAGAAACTCCCCGCCGGGCAGCTCGGCGTCACCGTCCATGGCGCCCTCCCCTGCATTGTCCCGCTCCAGCGGGTCCGCGTAGCCGAGCGTCTGCCGTGTATAGTGAAACGCCTCCGCGTGCATGTCCTCGTGGAAGAGCACCAATTGCACGAAATAGAGAAACCACTCGTTGTCCGGCTCGCGCTCGAGCCGCGCCAGCACGCGCTCGAGAACGCGATCCTGATACTCGAGCGTGGCCGAAAGTTCCGGCAGCGGCAGGTCCCAGCGCGTGTCATGCGCGACCGTCGCGGAGTCGTAGAGCGCATCGGCGCCGTCGAGGACGCTCTCCGAGAGCGATTCGTCGGCGCGCAGCCTCAGGCACCAGCGCTCCTGGAACCAGGCGACGTGCCCCAGCTCCCACAGCACGGGATTGACGATCGGGAGCTTCGGACCGAACAATTGCGGACCTTCGAGGTCACGGGTGAGAAGCCGGGTGCGCCGCCTGGCGTCGCGCAATTGCTGCGACAGAGATTCAGCAAGCATGGGAGAGATCAAACATAACATGAAAATCGCGCTCATCACCCCCGCCGGAGCGCGCTCGCGAAGCGGCAACCGGCATACCGCGGCGCGCTGGGCGGCGATGCTGCGCTCGCTCGGCCACCGCGTCCGGGTTTCGGTTCGCTGGGACGGGCGGGCGGCCGACCTGATGATCGCGCTGCACGCGCGGCGCAGCCACGACTCGATCAGGCGATTTCGCGAGCGGTTTCCCGCCTCGCCGCTCGCGGTCGTGCTGACCGGCACCGATCTGTACCGGGACATCCGCACCGATCGGGAAGCGCAGGCCTCGCTTGTCCTCGCGGACCGTCTCGTCGTCCTGCAGGACATGGGCAAGCTCGAGCTTCCGGCGCGGCTTAGACGCAAGACCCGCGTGATCTATCAGTCAGCTGAGGTCCATGCATCCGGTGAACCGCCCTCTTCCCGCTTTCGCGTCGCCGTGATCGGCCATCTGCGCGAAGAGAAAGATCCTTTTCGCGGCGCGCTCGCCCTGGCCCATCTGCGCGACCTGCCCGAACTCGAAGTCGTGCATCTCGGGGAGGCGCTCTCGCGCGACATGTCGCGGGAGGCGCAGCGTCTGATGCAATCGGATCGCCGCTACCGGTGGCTGGGAAATGTGCCGCATTGGGCGGCCCTGCGCTGGCTTTCGCGCAGCCACGCGCTCGTGGTGAGCTCGCGTATGGAAGGCGGTGCCAACGTCATCTGCGAAGCCGCCGCGGCGGGGGTGCCGGTCATCGCCTCGCGGGTATCAGGAAATATAGGGATGCTTGGGCGCGGTTACCCGGGTTACTACGCACTGGCCGACGAACGGGCACTTGCCCGGCAAATCCGCCGCGTGGCGAGCGACTCTCCCTACTATGCGCGCCTCAAGCGGCTGATCGCCGTTCGCCGTTCCCTGTTCCTTCCGGAGAACGAAAGAAGGGGTCTGCGGCGCCTGATCGCGGAGTTCGAGTCTTAGAGGTGGTCGCAGAAGAAGCGAGTCGCTGTACACAAAGGCGACATCCTTCTCAAGCAGCTTGAGATATTTGTAAAGTGCGTCGTTAAAATTCTGGGCAATGATCGTGAGCGGTTGCGGTGTGATGGCCATGATTGTTCCTCCCTGATTGTTTTAATGCATGGTCACTTGGTGGTTAAGATTTAACGGGTGACCAGCTACAAGTGAATCTTCTGGCTTCCCCTGGTTTAATTTCGAGCCAATAACTGCCGAATTTTTTTTGCAGCACAAAGAAGTAATACTGATTCTTGTATTCGATGATGCTGTTATATTTCTTCCCATTGCGATCTCCTCGGCCAGCATCGGCATGTGTGCTGGTTTTGGCCCACGTGCTTACTTCTTTTTGTCCGTGTCCCCAAACATTGCCACCCGAACTCAAACACTGGGTAATGTGAATTTGCCGGAAGCCTGCAAATCCGCCACCTAGGACAGGCTTGCGATAATCCCGGTTCATCGGACCGTAGGCATCGTCGTTATAAAAGATATGTCGTTTCTCACCGGATGCCCCGGCAGGCGGCAGTTCGTACAGCTTGAAGGGCGGCAATCCATACCCGGCGTTACATGCATCCACAACGTCGTCGGCGTCTGTAGGCACGATATTCCGCTCGCACTGGTAGCTCACGTTAAACGGCGGCGCCGACTGGCACTGCTTCTTCCACGGGTCGAGCGCCGGGTCTTCGTAGCTTTGCACCTGCACAACGGGGTCAACAAGGCGGATGCCTTTCATCTGCTTCAGGTCGTCTAATGCCTGACTGCAGAATTGTTTGTCTGAATGCGTTAACTCATAAAGCGGCGCCGTCGCCAGAACTTGTTTGATCGCTTCGGTCTTGTCCGATTCTCTTTTGTATAAAGGTGCGCGCGGCTCGAAGTAGGTTTCCAGAGCAGCCTGCCTCGACCAGTAGGCGTGTTTGAGGCAGGTTTCGTGTTCGCAAACATTGCGTGTGTTTTTGAGCCAGTGCCTTTGCTCAGCAATCACACGTTTCTTTTGTTCGTTGTCGGCCTTGCTCAGCACGTCTCGATAAACATAGTCGAGCTTATTATCCATCTCGGAGAGTTTCGGCTTATCGCAAACCAAATGCTCGGCCTTTGATTGTGCGTTCGCACAATCAAAGCTGGCGGAGCGATCGGTCGCCGCGGCCGGTTCTCTCGCTTGCACAACACTGAGTACAACGGCGTTTGCCACTGCAATGATAAACAAGAAGAGAATAGAAACGAAGAGTCGCTTCATCAGGCCTCCTGGCAGTTGCTCTTGCATTGTCCTACCTTCCGCCATCCCTGGCGGTCGCCTGTATCTTGATCTTGGCTTCGACCTTCACGAGAAAGTCGTAGAGCCGCTGCTGGTAGGCGGCGTGATCGGTAATCGGATGCAATTGGATGGTCATGGCTTACTCCCTCCCTTGGAATCTGGTTGGTTACGCGGGACAGCGTTGTAATGGAACTTGCATTTCGCGCCGGCGCCGTAACGGAGAAATCCAAATAAGAAAAGCTCGGCGTCGCGCCCTTGCTTTCGTCTCACTTCTTCGCTGAACCCGAATCCATACAGCGCATCCGAATAAACATTTCCTTTGTAGAGAAATACATCGTCCTTGACCAAAGTAGTTGCTTCCACTTTGCTCAGTGTGGAATCGACAATCACGATAGGTTTTCGTCCGGTCGAATGGTGCTTGATTTCTTCCTTCGGATCGCAGGATCTCTCCGAACTAATAGTCACACGCGCCAAATTCTCCATCTTGCCGTCCCCATTGAGATCGACGCGGGCGATTTCGAGCACCATGCCATGCGCGACTGACTCCTTTAGGCGCTCCAGGAATGGGCGCGAATCAAAATCTCGAAACGTATCCCAGCGTTCTTTACGATAGATGTCGCGCATCAACTCGGCATGCTGAAGCACGTCGAGCTTCTCCCACGTCGGGCGGGTAAACCCAAGCGCGGGATCAAGCTTGCGTCCGCACGCCATGCCGTAGGGTATGTCGGCAAAACGTGCAAGATTTTTCTCGTACGCCTCGCACACTCCGCCCGGTACATCACTGTATCGATAACTCTCCCCTGGCTTGCCGCGTTTTACCAATTCGTAGCGCTCTGCCGAGGCTGGTGCGACCATGAGCGCCATAAGCGCAAGGGTAAACCCAAAACATCTAAGAAAACCCACACTGCTTCGTCGTAGCCCGTGGGAACCGTCTTGAGGGAACACCTTCATTCTGCCTCTCTGCGTGGTATCCGTTTTGCGCATCAGTAGCTCTCTCGTGTTAGCAGAGTCAATAGCTGCTGGACTCGAATGCTGCAGCAGGGTAGCGCGATGCTGTCTTGGTGGCTGAATCACGTTTCCCTCGGCGTCTGCCTGCGCTAGTGTCCGCGATCAAGGTTCCGAAACTGTGGGCCGTGTCATCACCCTCGCGCCGCCGTAGAGCGTGTCGTCCTTGCCGTAGCCGAGCAGCGTGTCGTTGCCCGGCTCTCCACGTCAACCAGATACACCAAACTGAACTTCTTGCCGCCTGTCGGTGCTGCTGCGAAGCAGGCTGCGGACATGAGTCCGGCTAACCCAACGATTCCAAAGTATTTGGAACTCAAGCCTAGGATCATATTCATTCCCTTTTCGAACATGACTGTCTTTTCTCCGGCGTTGATCAGCGGCCGTTTTCCAAGAGCAGTTTCACCGGGCGGAAGCTGCGGCGATAGACTTCGCATACGCCGTACCGGCGCAACGCCCGAAGGTGTGCGCGCGTCGGGTATCCCTTGTGCTCGTCGAAGCCGTATTGCGGGAACTGGCCGTGGAGCCGGCACATCTCGGCATCGCGCGCGGTCTTCGCGAGGATGGATGCCGCCGCAATCACCCTCACTTTCGCGTCGCCGTCGACGATCGCCCGGGCCGGGACCGCAAGCATCGGGCACTGCGAGCCGTCGAACAACACTTCGTGGGGCAGGACCGAAAGTGTCTCCACGGCGCGCCGCATGGCGAGCAGGCTCGCCTGCAGGATGTTCAGGCTGTCGATTTCGTCGACGCTCGCCCAAGCGACGGCCCAGGCCAGCGCTCTATCCTTGATGAGGATCGAGAGCCGCTCGCGCTCGCGCGAGCTCAAGACCTTGGAATCGGCGATGCCGGCGGGCGCGCGCCGTCCCGGCTCGAACACCACCGCGGCGGCGCAAACAGGCCCTGCGAGCGGCCCGCGGCCGGCTTCGTCGACGCCGCAGATCAAGCGGACTGCAGCCACGGCAGGAGGGCTTCGGTGGCACGGGCCGCGGTGTCCCTGCGCAGAAGCCGCCGTATCTGGTCGAGGCGTTCGGGAAGCCTGCGGTTGACGACGGGATCGTTGAGCGAATTCAGCACCGCCTGGGCCAGGTTCTCGGGGGTCGCCTGGTCCTGGAGAATCTCCGGAACGAGAAATTCCCCGGCGATGATGTTCCCGCTTGCCACGAGTGCGACGTCACACGCGGCGATCGCGTCGCGCGCATGGCCGAACAGCACGGTGAGCGGCAATTCTCCCGCGCCGGCTTCGTACATCGCTTCCTCGAAAATCGCGCGCGTTTCGCGGCTCACGAGCGGCACCAGAAAATGCACGGCGGGCTGCCGCGCCGCGATGAGCTTGGCCGTTTGTATGAGGCTTGAGGCCATGTAGCGCACTTCCGACTGCCGGCTCCCCGGCATCAGCGCCACGACCTTCCGTGTCGCAGGCAGCCGCAATTGTTCCTTTGCCGCGGCGGATTCGTCCTCGTCGGAGGTGGCATCCGCGAGAGGGTGTCCGACGTAGGCCACCGGCACTCCGGCGGCGCGGTACAGGGGCTCCTCGAACGGAAACAGCACGAGGATCTTGTCGACCGAGGCTGCGATCGCAGACATGCGTCCGCCGCGCCAGGCCCAAAGCGACGGGCTCACGTAGTGCACCGTCGGAAGCACCTCGACGTAACCGCGCACCGCCAGTTTTTCCATGGGGAACCAGGGATCGAGCCCCTCCGCCTCCATCTTGGGGCCACCGATGCCGACGAACCGCAGTCCGGGAACCCGCTCGCGTAAAGCGGCGATGAGGTGAGCTCCGAGAAAGTCCCCCGAAGCCTCCCCCGCGACCATGCCTACGACGATGGGATTGCTTCCCACCGCGGCTAGCGAATGATGCCCCGCTGCGAGCGCTCGAGGAACTCGACGAGCACCTGCAGCTCCGGCAACTTCGCAGCCTGGCTTGCGATCTTGCGCCGCGCTTCCTTGAGCGCGAGACCCGACCTGTAGAGAGTCTTGTAGGCACGCTTGATCGCGGTGATTTTTTCCGCGGCGAATCCGCGCCGCTTCAGCCCTTCGCTGTTGATTCCGAACGGCTTCGCCGTATTGCCCGCCGCCATGACGTACGGAGGCAGATCCTGCAGCAGGACCGTCGCGACCCCGGTGATCGAGTGCGCGCCGATCGAGACGAACTGATGCGCTCCGGTAAACCCGCCGAGCACGGCATAGTCCCCGACCTGGACGTGACCGGCGAGCGTCGCGACATTGGCAAAGACCGTGTGGTCGCCGACCTGACAGTCGTGCGCGATATGCACGTAGGCCATGATCCAGTTGTCGTTGCCGATGCGCGTGACGCCCGTGTCCTGCACGGTGCCGCAGCTGAAAGTGCAACATTCGCGGATGGTGTTGCGGTCGCCGATCTCGAGCGCGGTCGCCTCCCCACCGTATTTCTTGTCCTGGGGCGGTCCGCCGAGCGAACTGAATCCGAAAATTCGATTTTGAGCTCCTATGCGCGTTCTCCCCTCGATCACCACGTGCGGCCCGATCGAGGTCCCCTCCCCTATCTCGACGTGCTCGCCGATGATCGAATACGGTCCCACCGATACTCCCGGGGCGAGCTTCGCGCCGGGATGAACGATGGCCGTCGGGTGAATCATATCGGGCGCAGCGTGCACAGGATCTTCGCTTCGGCGGCGAGCGCATCGCCGACGCGCGCCTCGGCCCCGAATTTCCATAGACCCCGGGCGCTGCGCTCCACCGTGACCTCCAGCAGGAGCTGGTCGCCCGGAACCACCGGGCGCTTGAACCGTGCCTCGTCGATTCCCGCGAAGTAGTAGACCGATTTGTCGTCCGGTTTTGTGTTCATGGTGCGGAACGACAGCACGGCGGCCGCCTGGGCGAGTGCCTCGATGATCATGACTCCCGGCATCACCGGATAGTGCGGGAAATGCCCGGTGAAGAAAAGCTCGTTCATGGTGACGTTCTTGAGGCCGAGAAGCCGCTTGCCTGGCTCGCATTCGAGCACCCGGTCAAGGAGAAGCATGGGATAGCGGTGAGGCAAGTATTCCAGGATCTCTCGGATGTCCATCGCTTACCTCTTTCTCTTCTTTATGGGGAGTCGCTTTTCCAGCTCGCGGATTCGCCTGACCAGCCGGTCGAGGCTGCGCAGGTGCGCCACTGTTTTCGCCCATTCGCGGCTGGGCGCCGAGGGCAGCACGCCGGTATAGGTGCCCGCGCGCGTGATGGATTTCGTCACCACGGCCGCGGCGGAGATCGTCACATGGTCGGCGATCGTCAAATGGCCGATGATGCGCGCCGCACCGCCGACGGCGCAGTGCCGGCCGATACGCGTGCTGCCCGCAACGGCCGCACAGCCGGCCATCGCGGTGTGCGCCCCGATGCGTACGTTATGGCCGATCTGGATCTGGTTGTCGAGCTTGACGCCGTCCTCGATCACGGTGTCGTCGAGCGCACCGCGGTCGATCGTGGTGTTGGCGCCGATCTCGACGTCGTCGCCTATGACGGCGCGCCCGGTTTGCGGAATCTTGATCCAGCGTCCGGAATCGGGCGCCATGCCGAAACCGTCGGCGCCGATCACCACGCCGGCATGAATCAAAGCGCGCTTGCCTATGAGCGAGCGGGGATAGACCGTCACCGAAGGACCCAGGCGGCTGTCCTCTCCGATCGACGCATCTTCGCCGATCGTGCAATTGGCATCGATCACGACGCGCTCCCCCAACCGTGCCCGGTGGCCGATATGGCAGCCCGGTCCTACAGTCACGGATGCCGGAATTTCGGCTTCCGCTTCGACGACGGCGCGCGCGTGGATTCCCGGAACGGGGCGGCTCTCGGAGCCGAACAGCTGCGCCGCCCGGGCGTAATAGACATAGGGGTCGTCGCACAGGATCCTGGGCAAGGCGGTCGCGTCCCGCTCCTCGCGCGCCAAAATGACGGCCGCGGCGCGCGTGTCGCGCAGGTGCGCACGGTACCGGCCATGCGAAAGGAAGCAAAGGTCGCCCGGGCCGGCGCTTTCCAGCGTGGCGATTCGCAGAATCTCGGCATCGGGATCGCCTATCAGCTCCCCGCCAAGCCTGGCGACGATTTCACCAAGCCGATAAGTACGCGAAATGGATTGCGTCACTTGCCCGCGCGAGGTTCCTCTAGCGCCTTGATGACCTTGTCGGTGATGTCGATGCGGGGGCTCGCCCACACGACCTGCTCGTTCTGAAACACGATGTCGAGTTTTTCGGCCTCGGCGATCCGCCTCACAGCCCGGTTGGCGCGTTCGAGGACTCCTTCGAATTCCTCCTTGCGCCGCTGGCCGAGATCCTCGTTGAATTCCCGTTGTCTGCGCTGAAAGTCCCGGTTCATGTCACCGAATTCGCGTTCGCGCTTCTGCCGCTCCGAGTCCGACATCGTCAGGGCGTTCTTCTCCAAGTTCTCTTGCATCTTCTTCAGCTGCTCCGCCATCCTGGAGAGGTCCTGCCCGCGCTGGGAGAATTCCTGCTCCAGTTTCTTCTGGGCCCGCTGCGCTGCAGGCGCTTCCTTCAGGATCCGCTCCAGGCTGACAAAGCCGATGCTCGACTGGGCGAGAGCCGGGCTGGCGAAGCCGAGGGCTGCCGCGAGGGTCCAACGGACTAGAGAGCTCCTTTGCGAACCTGCCATGGGGCCTGCCTTCAAAAAAGGATTATACCGGGCCGTCAGAATACGGCGCCAAGCGTAAACTGGATGTGCTGGATACTGTCCCCGGGCTTGTCGTTGAGCGGTTTCGCGACGCTGATTTTCATCGGCCCGATCGGCGAGTTCCAGGCAAAGCTCATTCCCCATGAGGCACGCAGTTGCGAAAGGTCGAGCTTTTCGGTCAAGCCATAGACTTGTCCTGCGTCGATGAAAGCTCCAAATCGCATCGACCGGTCCGCGCTGCCCGGCACCGGAAACAACAGCTCCGTCGAGCCGTTGACTTTCCGATTGCCCCCTAGGAAGCTTCCGTCGATGTCGCGTGATCCCAATGACGCAGTTCGGAATCCGCGTACGCTGCCGATGCCGCCCGAGTAGTAGTTCTTGAAAAACGGCAGCGGTTTTCCACCGTACCCGTCACCGGCGTCAAGCTCCCCACTGAGCACGAAGGTGAGTCTGGGCGAGAACGGGTAGAAATACTGGTGGGTATAGGAATATTTCCAGTACTCGAGGTCCCCGGGCGGCGTCGCCAGTTCCAGAGTGGCACGCTCGAGGTGACCCCTCGTCGGCCAGATGAAGCTGTCCCGCGAGTCGCGGACCCAGCCGGCGGTGCTGACCAGCGTAATATAGTTGCTGCCGAACTGGTTCTGAAAGACGAGGTAGCGCTGCGGGCTGTCGGCGGCGAGAAAGAGTCTGACCTGCTCCGTACCGAGGCCGAAAAACAAAGTGTCGTACTCGGTAAAGGGCACGCCGAAGCGTACCGCCCCGCCGATCGTTCTGGTCTTGTAGTTGCCGATTCCCAGGGAGGTGGCGTTCACGTCGCGCCGGTAGACGTCGAAGCCACGGCTGACTCCGTCGACCGTGTAGTAGGGATCGGTGAAGGAGAACGAGGCGACCTTGTTGACGGATCCGGTGGCGACCTGCACGCCCACGGTGTTGCCGGTCCCGAAGAAATTACTCTGTTGAACCGAGGCCTGAACGATGAATTTATCGACATTGGAAAAACCCACGCCGAGCAGCACCGCGCCGGTGGGTTTCTCCTGCTTGGAGAGCTGCAGCTTCTGGCTGTCGAAAAAACTGCCCTCTAGCTGGCGCATCTCGCGACGCACCACCTCGTCGCGGGTGCGTGTGTTTCCGACTACGCTGATCCGCCGCACATAGACGCGCCGTCCGGGGTCGATCAGAAAGGTGAAGCTGACCTTGCGCTTTTCCTTGTCGACATCGGGGTTCGCATTGACGTTGGCAAAAGCATAGCCGTCCCGCCCCAGCCGGTCGGTAATCGCCTTGGTCGACTCGGTGAGCTTTTCCCTGGAAAACGTTTCGCCCGGCTTGATCGTGATCAGCGGGCGAAGCTCCGCCTCGGGGACGAGCAAGTCTCCCCCCAGCTTCACGTCGCCGACCTCGAATTTCTCGCCCTCGGTGATGTTGACCGTGATGTAGATGTCGTGACGATCGGGGGAAATCGAGACCTGGGTGGAGTCGATATTGAACTCGAGGTAGCCCGCGTTCAGGTAATACGAACGCATCGATTCGAGGTCGGCTTGGAGTTTTTGCCTGGAGTATTGGTCGTTCTTCGAAAACCACGTGAACCAGCCGGGGGTGCGCAGCTGGAGTACGCCGAGCAGCTCCTCCTCAGAAAATGCGCGAATACCTACGATGTTGATTCTCCTGATCTTCGCGACTTCCCCCTCGTTCACGTTGAAATTGATTGCGACCCGGTTGCGTTCGAGCGGCGTGACGGTCGTGGTGACCTCCACGCCGTAAAGACCGCGCGTCAGATACTGGCGTTTGAGCTCCTGCTCGGCCTGATCGAGCAAGGCACGGTCGAATATGCGGCCTTCCTGGAATCCGACGTCGCGCAGCCCTTGCTTGACCTTGTCCTTTTCGAATTCCTTCATCCCGACAAAATCGATCGAAGCGATGGCCGGCCGCTCTTCGAGAATCACGATCAGCACGTTTCCCTGGACCTCGAGCCTGACGTCCCGAAAGAATCCGGTGGCGAACAAGGACCGAATCGCCCCCGCAGCCTTTTCGTCAGTCATCGTGTCGCCGACTTTGACGGGAAGATAGCTGAAGACCGTTCCCGCCTCGATGCGTTGGATGCCCTCGACGCGAATGTCCCGCACCACAAAGGGTTCGAACGCCCACGCCCGCCCGGCGAGCACGAGCAGGAAGAGCGCGGCTCGTAGCGCGTTTTTCACCGACGGATCATTAACCCGCGAACAAGCGGTTGAAGTCGTTGAAGATGGCGAACGCCATCAGGAACAGGAGTAAAGTGAGGCCCAGACGCTGGCCCAGTTCCATCGCTCGCTCCGAAACCGGGCTGCCCTTGAAAATCTCGACGGCATAGTACAGCAAGTGTCCCCCATCCAATAACGGAATCGGAAGCAGGTTGAGCACACCCAGGCTGATGCTGATCAAGGCGAGAAATGCGACGTAGGCGCCGATCCCGAGCTGCGCCGATTGACCCGCGTAATCGGCGATCGTCACCGGCCCACTCAGGTTTTTCCAGGAGACTTGGCCGATGATCATCTTGCCGAGCATCTTCAGGCTGAACGCCGACATCTCCCAGGTCCGCTCAAGGGCCATTCCAAGCGCGGCGGCCGGCGCGTAGCGCACGGTCGTTACCAGGTCCTTCATCGCGTCAGGATCTCGACGAGGTAGCGTTCCTATCCGACCGAAGCGCGAGCCATTCTGCTGGAACGCTTCCGGGCGCAGGTGGATCTCAATTTTGTCTCGATCGCGAACGATGCCCAGTTTCACGATTTCGCCGGGTCGCGCTCGGACCACCTTCACGAGATCTTCCCACACGCGAATTTGGACTCCGTCGATCGTGACGACGCGATCTCCCGGGCGCAATCCTCCCGCCTCCGCGACGCTTCCCGGGACGACCTTGCCGATCACTGGAGCAACATCGGGCAGGTCCAGCCTCAAACCCAAGCGCGCGAGGGGATCGCTGTCGAAGCCTTCGAGATCGAAACTCGACAGATCCAGGGTGCGCCAGGTAAGTCGCTGCTTGAGGTCGATCACCTCGAGCCGCGCAGGCTGTTTTTCCACCGCGAGCTGCAGCAAGCGCCAGCGCACCTGCTGCCAGCTGGCCATCGGCTCGTCGTTTATCTTCAGGATGGTCTCGCCGCGCACGAAGCCGCTCGCTTCCGCGACGGTTCCGGGATCCGGGGTGCCGACGACGGGCTTCGCCTCCTGCACGCCGCCCACGAAAAGGGCCCAGTAGAAAACGATGGCGAGCAAGAAATTGGCCGCCGGCCCCGCGGCGACGATCGCGATGCGGCGCCATACTCTCTGGCGATTGAATGCCCGGTGCGCTTCTTCCGGCGCGACCGGCGCCTCGTGCTCATCGAGCATTTTTACGTAGCCGCCGAGCGGCAGCGCCGCGATCACCCATTCGGTCCGGTCCCGGCCGCTTCGGACCCGCCACAGCGGCCTGCCGAAACCGATCGAGAAGCGCAATACCTTCACCCCGAAGAAGCGGGCGATCAGATAGTGGCCGAACTCGTGGAACACGATCAGCACGCCCAGTGCCACGATGAAAGCCAGCAGAGTGATGGCGAAATTCATGCGGCGTGGGAGTTGAATCGCGCGATGATCTGGTTCGCCCGCGCCCGGGCTCTCGCGTCGGCCGCGAGCACATCCTCGAGCGTCACGAGGGGACTTGGGGGAAGGCCGGCGAGAGTTTCCTCGATGACTGCAGTGATCCGCAAAAACGGCAACCGCCCCTCGAGAAACGCGGCTACCGCAACTTCGTTGGCCGCGTTCAGCGTGGCCGGTGCTGCCCCTCCGCTCCTGAGCGCCGCGTAAGCGAGGTTCAGCGAGGGGAAACGCTCGAAATCGGGTTGCTCGAAGCTCAAGGCGCCGATGCGAAAGAGGTCGAGCGACGACACTCCGGCCTCGATGCGCTCGGGATAAGCGAGCGCCTGGGCGATCGGCGTGCGCATGTCAGGGTGCCCGAGTTGAGCGATCAATCTCCAATCCCTTGTTCATCATGGTCGCCGAATCCACCGAGATCTTGCGTCCCATGACCCAGTTCGGATGGGCGCAGGCCTCGTCGGGTGTCACGCGGTGCAAGTCTGCGCGCGCGCGGCTCCTGAACGGCCCCCCCGACCCGGTGAGGAGGATCTTGCGGATCCCCTTTGCGGCAAGCTCTCCCGAGGCGAACGGTGGAAGGCATTGAAAGATGGCGTTGTGCTCGCTGTCGATCGGCAGCAGCATCGCCCCGCTGGCTCGCACCGTTTCCATGAACACGGGCCCCGCGATCACCAGCG
>VBCJ01000003.1 GCA_005884335.1 Betaproteobacteria bacterium
GAGCTACGGCGAGGCTCGGAAGGAGGCCCTTAAGACGCTGATCGTCGACCAGGCCTACGTCGCGCGGGAGCTGGCGCAGCTCGAAGCGGAATGGCTGGAGCAGCAGCAGCGGCTGGAGCAGCTCGCGGCCTAGCCCGAGAGGATCAGCTCTTCCACAATATCCACGGCGCTTCGCGCCCGCGCTTGACCCGCCGGTTAAGTCCGGCGAGATTGCGAAAGCCGCCCGGCGCGCAGCCCCGGATGGTCAGTCTGCGGCGGACCGGATACGACCCCGCAGTTTCTTGACCTCGCCGCGCCGGATCTTCCCTTCGAGGCGCTTCTTCTGCGAGCTTCGGGTCGGCCGGGTCGGCCGGCGCTGGCGCGGAACGACGGCCGCGCGCGCCACGAGCTCGTGCAGCCGGGCGAGCGCCTCCTCGCGGTTGCGCTCGAGGCTGCGGTGCTGCTGCGACTTGATGACGAGCACGCCCTCGCGCGTGATGCGCTGGTCGCGAGAGCCCAGAAGCCGCCCCTTGATGTGCTCGGGGAGCGAAGAGGCGCGGATGTCGAAGCGCAGATGCACGGCCGAGGAGACCTTGTTGACGTTCTGCCCCCCAGCGCCTTGCGCACGGACCGCGCTGATTTCGATTTCCGCCCCGGGGATCGCAATCGCGGAGGAAGGGCTTGTCATGGTCCTCTATTCTGCCTCGCCTCGGGAACGGCGGCTTGCGCGCCGCGCCCACGTCCGTTAACCTGACCCGGCCCAGACGTCCTCAACAAGGAGGAGCCATGAACGAGGCTCAGCACCCGCCCAGACTGCTGTTCCCTGCCCTCAGGCCTCTCTACGTGTCCCTCGAGCCGCTGTCATGGCTGCTCGTCCGCTGCGCTTGCGGCTTGATTCTCGCGGTGCACGGCTGGGGCAAGATCTCCCGGGGCGCGGAGGCGATGGCGCCGACATTCGTGAAATTGGGCTACGAGCACCCCGTCGCTCTCGTCTATCTCCTGATCTTCGTCGAGTTTTTCGGCGGAATCGCCATCGCCGCCGGATTGTTCACGCGCTTCTTCGCGGCCGCGGTTGCGATCGAGATGACGGTGATCACCTTCGTCCACTACCTGCCCAACGGATTCTCCTGGCTCAACCGCGGCTACGAGTTCACCCTGCTGTGGGGGCTGGTCGCGCTCGGTATATGGTGGCGCGGCGGCGGGCCTTATTCGCTCGACCGGAGAATCGGCGTCGAGCTGTAGCCCTCACCGAAAGCCCGAGTTGACCGACCCGCGTCACGGCGGCGCGGCGCCCGCAACCTCGCCGCCTCAATCCTTCGCCGCGCTCCGGCACCCCGGCTACCGCGCCTATTTCGTCGGCTCCGCGCTGGCGATGATGGCCGATTCGATCGAGCACGTGATCAGCTATTGGATCATGTTCCAGAAATTCCATTCGCCGGCACTCGGCGGATTCGCGATGCTCTCGCACTGGCTGCCGTTTCTTTTCTTCTCGGTGCTGTCGGGCGCCCTCGCCGACCGCTTCGACACGCGGCGCATCATCCAGATCGGCATGGCCCTGTTCATGATCTCTTCGCTCGGCTGGGGCGTGCTGTTCCTCACCGATACACTGGAGATGTGGCACGCGGCGGCGCTGCTCGTCATACACGGATTCGCCGGCGTGTTCTGGCACCCTTCCGCGCAGCTCCTGATCCACGACATCGTCGGCACGGCGAACCTCCAGAGCGCGGTGCGCCTGTCCGCCACGGCGCGCTACCTCGGACTGCTGCTCGGACCGGCAGTGGGTGGGGTTTTCCTGCTCGCGCTCGGGCCGGCGCACGGCCTCTTGCTGAACGCGCTGATCTACCTCCCGCTCGTGTGGTGGCTGTGGAAGGCGCCCTACGGGCCGCGCTTCAGGAAAGGCGCGCCCGCGCCGGTGCGTGCGGTGAAGGGGTTCAGCGACATCGTCTCCACGATCCGCGACATCTCCGGCAACCGCAGCATCGTTTCGATGATCCTGCTCGCGGGTGTCACGTCGTTCTTCGTCGGCAACGGCTACCAGCCGCAGATGCCCGAGTTCGCGCACGACCTCGGCCACGGTGATCCCGACCTGTCCTACAGCATGTTGCTCGCCGCCGACGCGGCGGGAGCCCTGTTCGCCGGATTCCTGCTCGAGAGCCGCGGCCTCCTGAAGGCCAAACCGCGCACGGCGCTGCTGCTGGCGATGCTGTGGTGCTGCGCGATCGGCGGCTTCGCAGCCTCGAAGTCCTACGCGCTCGCCCTCGCGATCCTGTTCACCGTAGGCTTCCTCGAGCTTTCGTTCAACGCCATGGCGCAAACCTTGGTACAGCTGCACGCGCCGGGGCCGATTCGCGGCCGCGTGATCGGGCTCTACATCCTGTGCGCCCTCGGCATGCGCGCCTTTTCCGGCGTCACCATCGGCGTCGTGGGCGGACTCATCGGCATCCACTGGTCGCTCGCCCTTTCCGCCCTGGTACTGCTCGCGGTGACCGCGGCATTGCTCGCGTTCACGCTGCGCAGAATAGCCTGACCCATGACAACTCTTCGCACATCGGACGAGGCAGATTCCCCCTACGCCTGGACGCGCCTTTGGGTCGCGCTCGCGCTGGTGACGATCGGCGGCTCGGGGATGTACTCGATGGCGGTGGTGCTGCCGCCGCTGCAGGCGGAGTTCGGGATCGCGCGGGCCGATGCCTCGCTCCCCTTCACGCTCACCATGATCGGGTTCGGACTGGGCAGCGTGCTGATGGGAAGGCTCTCGGACCGCTTCGGGGTGATCGTTCCGGTGCTGGTCGGCTCGGTGAGCCTTGCGCTTGGTTTCGTCACAGCGGGGTTTTCGCAGAACCTCCTGCAGTTCACCGCGGTCCATGGATTGCTGATCGGGGTCGGAACTTCAGGCACGTTTGTTCCGCTGGTCGCGGACATCACCCTGTGGTTCACGCGCCGCCGCGGCATCGCGGTGGCGATCGTGATGAGCGGCAACTACCTCGCGGGCACGGTGTGGCCGCCCCTCATGCAGCACTTCATCGACACTGCCGGCTGGCGAGCGACCTACATGGGGACCGGCGTGATCTGTTTGTTCGCGATGCCGTTGTTTGCGCTCGCCCTCCGCCGGAAACCGCCCGCAATCGCCGGGCTCGCGCCGGCGGGTGCGGGCGCGCGGGGAGCGTCGTCGAACCCCGAGCGGCCGCTCGGGTTCTCCCCCAACCAGCTGCAGGGGCTGCTGTGCGTGTCGGGGATCGCGTGCTGCGTCGCGATGTCCATGCCGCAGGTGCACATGGTCGCGTACTGCGCTGATCTGGGCTTTCCGGCCGCGCGCGGCGCCGAGATGCTCGCGCTGATGATGGGGTTCGGCATCGTCAGCCGCCTCGCCTCGGGCTGGATCGCCGATCGCATCGGGGGATTGCGCACGCTGCTGCTTGGCGCAGTGCTCCAAGCAACCGCGCTCGCGCTGTTCCTGCCCTTCGACGGCCTGGTCGCGCTCTACGTGGTCTCGGCGCTCTTCGGCCTCTTTCAGGGAGGCATCGTGCCTTCCTACCCCCTTATCGTGCGCGAGTACTTCTCGCCGCGCGAAGCGGGCGCGCGCACCGGCACGGTGATCATGGCGACGCTCGTCGGCATGGCGCTCGGCGGCTGGATGCCCGGCTGGATTTTCGACATGGCCGGCTCCTACCGCGCGGCGTTCGTCAACGGCATCACCTGGAGCCTGGTGACGACCGGGATCGCGCTCTTTCTCCTGTTTCGCGCGCGTCCCGGTTGGGGCCTGCCCGCGACGCCCGGCGCCCGCGCGCAATCGCGCCATCCATCTTGAATCCTTGAGACCGTGGAGAACCCCATGCGCTACGAACTCTATTACTGGCCCTCGATACAGGGCCGCGGGGAATTCGTGCGGCTCGCGCTGGAGGAAGCGGGCGCCAGCTACGTCGATGTCGCGCGAACGCCGCAGCGCGGCGTCCCGGCGCTGACGCGCTTCCTGGAAGGCAAATCCGAAGGACGCCTGCCGTTCGCTCCGCCGTTTCTGAAAGCGGGGAACCTGGTGATCGCACAGACGGCGAACATCCTCCTGTGGCTCGCCCCGCGCCACGGCCTCGCGCCGAAGAGCGAGCCGGCGCGTCTCTGGGCGCACCAGCTCCAGCTCACCATCGCCGACTGGCTGGTCGAAGTGCACGATGCGCATCACCCGATCGGGGGCGCCTTCTACTACGAGGACCAGAAGCCCGAATCGAAGCGCCGCGCCGCGCACTTCACCGCCGAGCGCCTGCCGAAATTCCTCGGCTACTTCGAGCGCGTGCTGGCGCGCGAAAAAGGCGGATGGCTTCTCGGCAAGGCGTTTTCCTATGCGGACCTGTCGCTCTTCCAGATGATCGCCGGCCTGCGCTATGCTTTTCCCCGCGCGATGGAGAGGCTGGCGCCGAAATATCCGCGGTCGGTCGCGCTGCACGAGAGGGTCGCGGCACGGCCGCGCATCGCCGCTTACCTCGAGTCGAAGCGGCGCATCGCGTTCAACCAGCACGACATCTTCAGGCATTATCCAGAACTGGACGTTTAGCGATCTGGAGAATGGCATGAGCCACGCGCTGAGGAGCGCGGTCCTGTTGCTGGGTTTTGCCCACGCCGCGCTGTCGCCGCTGCCGGCCGCCGCGCAGGAGTATCCGGCGCGCGAGATCCGCTCGATCTGCAACTTCGCCGCCGGATCCGGCGCCGAGTCGATGGCGGCGCTGATCAAGGCGGAAACCGAGAATTGGGGCAAATACGTGAGACTCGCCAAGATCGAGCCGCAGTAAGTGCGACGCAAGCGGCCGGGGCTAGCGTCTCGCGACAATGATCCGGCGCGTATCGCGCGCCAGGACGCGCCCGGGGAGCCCCTGCTGCCTGAGCTTCTCGTAGAGACGCGGCGTCATGATCGCGAAAGCTTCGCCGTGCCCGTCCCAGCGCCCGAGAAACTCCTCGATCGACGCGACGTATTTTCCAGGCTCGGCTGCGATACCCGGCGCGAGCTCGTCCTTGGAGCCGACCAGCGTCACGGGGCGGCCCAGATAGAAAGGGACGCTCTGATCGAAGCTTGCCACGCTGTAGAAGGGCGGCTCCCGCGGAAACTGTTTTTTCTCGCCGGCCACGGCTTCCACGAGCCGCTCCGAAGAGTAGTGCTCGTCGAGAACATGCGTGCCCGAGAGCGCAATCTGGACGGCGAGCAGGCTGCCCAGGCCGACAACCGCGAGGGACGCTTCCTGCCGCGAGCGCCGCAGCAGCTGGAGCGCGGCGAAACCCGCCGCCGATAGTGTCAGCCCGCCCGCGAGAAGCCAGATCGAATACTCGGCGTTGAATTCCGTCCACGAAAGGAGCGCGCTCAGAGCCGGAAGCGCAGCGGCGAGGATCGTCAAGACGAGGCCGCTCGCGATGCACGCGACCGCAGGCGCGCGGCGCAGGCGTTCGGACAGGTACGGATAGTGTCGGGCGAATAGCAGAAGAATCGCCGGAACCGCCGGCAGGACGTAACCGGGGAGCTTCGAGTGCGATGCGCTGAAGAAGACCACCACCACGCCGGCCCAGATGGCGAGAAAGCGGTCGAGCTTGAAGCCCGGCTGGGCCGGTGCCCTCCATGCTCTTGCCAGGGCGGCGGGGATGCTCGGCGTCCACGGCCACAGCCCGATGAGCAGCACCGGCACGAAGTACCACCACGGGCCGGGCCGGTGGTGATTCGGCAGCAGGAAGCGCTCGAAATGCTCGCGGATGAAAAAGAAATGAAAAAATTCTGGGTTTCTCTGCTGAACCAGGATGAACCAGGGCAGCACGATCGCGCCGAACACGCACAGGCCCGGGACCCAATGCAGCCGCCGAAGGAGCGACACGTCGCGCTCGACCGCGATGTAGACAAGCAGCGCGAGACCGGGTATCACGATTCCCACGATGCCCTTGCTCAAGGCGGCGCACGCGACCGCAGCCCACGCGAGGATCATCCAGCTGCGTTCCGCGCTCGGGGAAACATCCGGGCGCCGGCTCAGTACAAAGCTCAACATCGCTACGGTCAGAAAAAACGTCAGCCCCATGTCCAGAGTCAGGAACTGACCGCCGAGAAAGTATCCCCAGCAACCGGCGGCCATCAGCGCGGTCGGGAGCCACGGCGAGCGGGGAGCGAGGCGAAATCCCGCGAACGCCATGAGTGCGATCCCGAGGAAACCGGTGTAGGCCGGCCACAAGCGCGCCGTCCACTCGTCCACGCCGAGCACCGCGTACGCGCCCGCGGTCGCCCAATACTGGAGCGGTGGCTTCTCGAGGTACTTGATCCCGTTGAGCCGCGGCGTCACCCAATCGTTCGAATCGAGCATCTCGCGGGCAATGTCGGCGTAGCGCCCTTCGTCGGGAGTGAACAGTCCGCGATACTCAAGCCCCGCGAACCATGTCAAGGCGCAGATCAGGAAGGCGCCCGCGATCCATCGGGAGCGCGAGCGGGAGGCGGCAAACATGTGGAAGTTGTCCGGTACGGCCGCGCCGGCCTCGAGCCGAGGCGCAAGCGCGGCGCATCAGCATAACCGCTCTGCCTTGCGGGGCGCTGACGCGGTGCTTTCAGATCACTGTCGGGCTCGCTATACAATCGCTTCTCCTTCCAAACCTTACTCCCGAAAAGTGACCGGAGCCCTTCGCCTCGCCGCCGCGCTGCTCGCGGCGCTCGCCGCCTCGGAGGAAGCCGTTTCGCAAACCTACCCGGTCCGCCCGATCCGTTTCCTCGTCGGCTCGCCGCCCGGCTCGGGCAACGATCTGGTCAGCCGGCTCCTCGCGCAGAAACTCGCCGAGCGCTTCGGCCAGCCCGTCATCGTCGAGCAAAAGCCCGGCGGCGCGGGGCTGCTCGCGAACGACGCGCTCGCGAAATCGCCGCCGGACGGCCACGCCCTGGTATTGCTCTCCGGGGCGCATCCGGCCACCGCGGCCCTCAACCGGGCGCTTCCCTACGATCCGGTGCGCGACTTCGGCATGGTGGGAACGGTGGTCGCGTATCCGCTGGTGATATCGGTCGCGCCGAATTCGGAGATCCGGTCGTTCCCCGACCTGATCGCGCGCGCGAAAGGTGCGCCGGGGAAGCTCACGTATTCGATGACCCCGGGAACGCTGGTGCACCTGCTGGGCGAGTGGATCAACATCGAGGCGGGCACCGCGATCCTCGGCGTGCCTTACAAGGGCAGCGCGAACGCCCTGGTGGACGTGCTCGCAGGCCGTGTCGATGCGACCATCGAAACCGGTACCGCCTCCTTCGGGCACATCCGCTCGGGAAAGCTGCGCGCGCTCGCGCTGTCCTCGCCCGCGCGGCATCCGGCCCTGCCCGAGCTTCCGACGATCTCCGAGACGCTTCCCGGCGTGGAAATGAGCTCGTGGCTCGGCCTCGCGGTCCCCGCGGCGACGTCGCGCACGATCATCGACAGGCTCAACCGCGAGATCCGCGCGTTCCTCGAGTCGCCCGAGGTGCGGCAGCGCCTCGCCGACCTGAGCGGCGTGCCGGCGCCTTCCAGTCCCGAGGAAATGCGCGCGCTCATCGAGCGCGAGATCGCGCGCTGGAAGCGCGTCGTCGAGCTGAAGAACATCGAGCGGCAGAACTGATTCGTTCCGCCGCGACGCCCGTCATTTCAGCTTCGAGGCGACGTGGTCGATGCCGGCCTGCGCGCACGCGGCGTCGGCATCGCCTCCGGAGCCGGCGGGCGAGCCCGATGCCGCCAACACCGCCTGCCTGCTGCGTTTCATGTGCTCCTCCTTGGCTTGGAAAACCGATGTGTGCCTGCAGATGCTATCTTAGGCGGGCGCACATGACGACCCCGGAGCACCCGATGATCCCCGTTTCGAAACGCTGGCCCGCCGCGGCGCTGTTCGCGGCGCTCTTCAACGCCGGCCCGCTGCAAGCTGCGGCCGTGCTCGAGAACGACTACGTGCTCGTGAGCCGCGATGACGCGCCGTGCGCCCAGGGTTCGACACCGGGGTGCGCGGAACGCGTGATCGTGGCGATGGGCGAAATCCAGCTGCGGTTCGGCAAGGTGCTGCGCGCGATGCGGCGCGGCGAGGTCGCGGTGTTCAAGGCGGGCGAATCCTACCGCTCGCCGACGGGCGGCGCCTTCTTCGAAGTGGCGATCAAGCCCAACCACCCGCCGGTCAAATCGCCCGCCGAGATCATTCCGCCGGCGAAGAACACGATCGTCTACGAGGGCGAGCGTTTTTTCATCTACGAGGAGCGGCTCGCGCCGGGGGACACGCGCGAGCGCCACAGCCACAGCCAGCGCGTCGAGATCCGCATCAACCAGGGGCCGCTGCTGCGGCAGATCATCGACGGCAAGGACGCGCCGCAGGAACCTCCGAGCGTGGTGAACTTCCGCGAGCCGATCATCCACAGCGTCACCAACGTCGGCGACATGCCGCTGTGGAACTTCATCCTCGAGTTCAAGCCGGCGGGCCCCGCTTCGGCGAAGTGAGCCAAGGAGACGCACCGTGATGCAGCGAATCAGCGCCGGAAGAACGGGCAGAGTCTTGCTGTCGATCGCCCTCCTCGCTTGCGGGGTGACCAGCGCGCCGGCCGCGGACGATCCGCCGCTCGCGATCGCGCGCGACGGTTTTTTCTACGTCGGCGGGAAATCGGTAACCCTCAACGGACGCCCTTACATGTCGGGGCAGATGTACGTGGAATTCCGCGTTCCGGCGAAGCAAGCCCACCTGTTTCCGATCGTGATGGTGCACGGCGGCACCATGTCCGGAACCAACTTCACGGGAACTCCCGACGGCCGCGAAGGCTGGGCGCAGTTTTTCGTGCGGCGCGGCTACGCCGTCTACGTCGTGGACCAGCCCGGACGCGGGCGATCGGCCCACGTCGCCGGGGTCTATGGGCCGACGGAGCAGGTCGATCGGCAGAATTCGCAAAGACGCTACATCGCGCAGGAAAAATACAAGCTCTGGCCGCAGGCGCACCTGCATACCCAGTGGCCGGGGAGCGGCGAGCCCGAGGACCCGGTCGTGCAGCAGCTGGTCGCGAGCCAGCTGCCCGCTATCAAGGATTTCAAGGAGCAGCAGGTCCTCAACCGCGACGCGCTGGTGGCGCTCCTCGACAGAATCGGCCCGGCCGTGCTGCTGGTGCACTCGCAGGCCGGCGCGTTCGGCTGGCCGGTCGCCGACGCGAGACCCGGCCTCGTGAAGGCCATCCTCGCGATCGAGCCCAATGGCCCGCCGTTTTACGGTGTCGATTTCGTCGGTGCTCCCGACTACTTCCGCCAGGGCCCGCTCGCCCTGACCTACGGGCTCACCGCCGTCCCCCTCACCTACGCTCCGCCCGTGGCCGACGCCTCCGGGCTCGCCGTGATTCAGCAGGACAAGGCGGACGGCCCGGATCTCGTCAAGTGCTGGATGCAGAAAGAGCCGGCGCGCCAGCTTCCGAACCTCCGGACCATGCCGATCCTGGTCCTCACCGCGGAGGCGTCCTACCACGCGCCCTACGATCACTGCACGGTGAAATACCTGCGCCAGGCGGGAGTCGAGCCCGCGTTCATCCGGCTCGCCGATCTGGGTATCCGAGGCAACAGCCACGTCATGATGCTGGAAAAGAACAACCGGGAGATCGCCGCGGTGATCGCGCGCTGGCTCGACCAGGCGCTTCCGTCCAAAGGCTAGGAGGGCAATAAGGCAGCGGGAGAAGAAGGGGCGGGCTCGGCGCCCGGACCCCTTGCACGCTCGATGAGCGACCGCTAGAACCTCAGACCGATGCCGAGCGTGTAGACGTCGACGTCGCCGCGGCCGGTGTTGCCGTCGCCCACGTGGGTGTATCGGTCCGCTTCGAGCTTGCTGTAAAGGTTCCTCGTGAAGTCGTAGCTTGCACCGACGCCGATGAGCGCGCCGGTAGCCGAAGCCGAAGCGCCGGAGGGCGCCGTTGCGCCAGTCGTGGAGCCGGCGGTCATGTCGGCCGTCGTGCGCGTGACACCCGCTTTCCCGTACAGGGACCATCGGTCGTAGATCGGAGCGATGCCGACTGCGGAGAACGACCAGGCGTGCGCCTTGTAGTCGCCTTGGATTGTATCGGCGCTCGGAGCGCTCGCGGCTGCGTTGAAGTCGAACTTGCCGAAATCGATGTAGCCGCCCTCCAGCGCAAAATTGCGATTCAAGCGATAGCCGACATTCGCACCCAGGTTTGTATCGTGCTGATCGCTCGAGGTCGAGCTGGTGATCCCCTGGTTCGCGAACGCGCTGTCGAGGTCGCTGCCGTTCAAGCGCAGATTGCTGCGGCCGACGTCGACGCCGGCGTACCAGCCGCGATCAGCAGGTGCGGCTTGCGCGACACCGGCGCCGAGGGCGAACACCGTCGCGATGGCGCCGAGCTTGGTTCTGCATTTCATCTTCACTCTCCTGTCGAAGTTAGCGCCTGGGCTTCCGGCGCGTGACTCATTGGAGCGGGCGTTGCGACGATAATTCGCGAAAGAGCGGTAACAGTTTATTTCTCCGCACCGCAGTCGCAATACATCTGCTGACAACGCTGACCGGAGACTGACAGGCGTACTACGGAAAGGATGTTCCACCACAATCTTCGCTAGATGCTAGAGTTGCGACCGCAATACTTCCCGACCGGAGCCCGTCACACTCATGGCAGCCAAAAACAGACCCTTCGTCATCGCGCTCGAAGAACACTACTGGGACGCAGACGTGGCGAAGACCTTCGGGAGCGGCGAGGCGCGCGATCCCGCTCTGCGCCAGCGGCTGGACGACCTCGGTGCGCTGCGCATCGGGGAGATGGATGAAGCCGGCATCGACGTTCAGGTGATCTCGCACGGCGCGCCATCGACGCAGCGTCTCGACGCAGCGACCGCGGTCCCGCTCGCCAAGCGCGCGAACGACCGCTTGCACGAGGCGGTGCGCGCGCACCCGGAGCGCTTCGCGGGCTTCGCCGCGCTTCCCACCGCCGACCCGAAAGCCGCCGCGGACGAGCTCGAGCGCGCGGTCGCGAAGCTCGGTTTCAAAGGCGCGATGGTGCACGGACCCACCAACGGCGTGTTCTTCGACGACAAGCGATTCTGGCCGATCTTCGAGCGCGCGCAGGCGCTGGACGTTCCGCTCTACATCCATCCGTCGTCGCCGGTGCAGGCGGTCACCGATGCCTACTACAAGGACTACCTGAAGGATTTTCCCCAGCTCCTCACCGCGGCCTGGGGCTACACCGTGGAGACCGCCACGCACGGTATCCGCATGATTCTATCGGGCGCCTTCGACAGATATCCGGGCCTGAAGATGATCCTCGGGCATCTGGGCGAGTCGCTGCCCTTCTCCGCGTGGCGCATCAACATGGCGCTCTCGCGCGGGGCCGACAAACCCAGCGCCTTCCGCGACACCTTCTGCGAGCATTTCTGGATCACCACGAGCGGCAACTTCTCCACCCCCGCGCTGATGTGCTGCATCATGGAGATGGGCGTGGATCGGATCCTCTTCTCGGTGGACTACCCGTTCGTTCCGAACCCGCCGGGAACGAAATGGATGGCGGACCTGCCCCTCTCCCTCGAGGACCGCACCAAGATCCTCTCCGGCAACACGAAGCGCTTGCTGAGGATGTAACGCGCCGCTCTAGGCGGGCCACCGCAAAGAACGCGCGCGCGGGCTCGAGTCAGGCGCCCGGCGCGCGTTCTACGGCACGATCGTCAGCGCGTTGGCGGCGACGGCGAATTCCGCTATCCGCAGATCTCCGACCCACGCGACTGCGCTCACGATCGCCTCGGCGGCGCCTGATGGCAGAGCAAGCGACGCCAGAAGCCCGAAGGCAAACGCGAATACCCAATTGAGTTTCGTCTTCACATGACGCAATGCAGCAAGTGTCATGCCAATTGCGTTCTGCGACAGGATTGTCAATCTGAGACAGTGCTTTAGCTCCATACGCCCGTTCGCGGCCGCCTGAGCGTACGCACCATTGCCGTACCAAAAAGAAGCGCGATGCACCAAAGTGCATCGCGCTCCTTGGTACTGCGCAGGCCGAGTCTTACTTCTTGTTCAACTCCTTCCACGGATCCTTCACTGCGGTGCCCACCGTTTCGATCTCGACGTTGGCGAGCTTGCCGCCGACCCTGCGCACTTCGCGCAGATACTCGTTCTGCACGATGTCGCGGGTGGCCGGGTCGACCGAGATCGGTCCGCGCGGGCTGTTGGGGTCCTTGAAGTTCTTCAAGAGCTCCATGGTCCGGTCAGGGTCGAGCTTGCCTTTCTGCTCCTTGATCGCGTACATGATCGCCGCCATGCCATCGTAGCCGCCCACGGCGACGAAGTTCGGCGTCTCGCTCGCGCCGTAGTCGCGCTTCCATGCGGCGACGAAGGCCTGGTTCGCGGGACGCGTCGCGGCCGCGGAGTAGTGGTGCACGGTGAGCACGCCCAGCGCCGCCTCGCCCATGTTTTCCAGCTCCTCGTCGGTGGTGACGTCGCCGGGGCCGATCAGCTTGACGCCGGACTTGGCGAGGCCCAGATCGCCGAAGGCCTTGAGCACCGCGGTCGCGGTCTTTCCCGCCGGGATGAACACCATGAGCGCATCGGGCTTGGCGTCCTTCACGCGCTGCATGTAGGGAATAAAATCGGGATTCACGAGCGGAACGCGCACTGTGCCGGCGACCTCGCCGCCGGCTTCCTTCGATGCCCTGACGAAAGCGTCCTCGCAGTCGTGCCCGGGGCCGAAGTCGCTCACCATCGTATACGCGCGCTTGAACCGCTTCGCCGCCCATTGTCCGAGCGGATAGCAGGACTGCCACAGCGTGAACGACAGGCGCGCGATGTAGGGCGAACGAGTCGTGATCACGGCGGTGCCGGCGTTCATGATCACGAAGGGCACCTTCGCTTCGGTCGCGAGCGGTGCCATGGCCATCGCGTTGGGCGTGAAGATCACCCCCGCGAGCAGGTTGACCTTGTCGCGCACGATCAGCTCCTGCGCGAGCTGCTTGGCCTTGTCGGGGTTGGGGCCGGTGTCGTCCCGGATGAGGAACTCGATGTTGACCCCGGGCGGCAGCTCCTTCTGGTGCTCCTTCAGGTACAGACGCATCCCGCGCTCCATGTACGGCCCGAGATTGCCGTTCAGCCCCGAGTAGCTCGTGATGAAGCCGATCTTGATCGTCTGGGCGAATGCCGGTGCCGCGCCGAGTGCAAGTCCCAGCGCAGCGGTCAGGGCGAGTATTTTTTTCATGATCTCTTTCCTCCTCGAATGATGCTGCGGCGCTACTGCCAGGCCCGGTTGTCCACCGTGCTCTCGTAAGTCGCCCCCGGCTCGACCAGGCCCCAACCCAGGGTCCACTGGTAGGTGTGATCGAAGCGCTCGCGGGTATAGGGCTCGGGCGGCGCGTTCAGGAGGCGGGACACTTTGAGATCCTTTTTATCGAGCAGCCCGCCCGCCTCCTCGATCAAGTAACGGGCGTGGCGCCAGGGGTCCTTGTCGATCGCCTCGGCCGCGCGCGCCTCGGCCCTGAACATCGCGGCGAGCGTCGCGCCGTCGAGCTCCTCGCCCGCCGCTTCGCTGCGCGTCGAATGCGACTCCATCAGTACCCGCATGCCGCGTTTCTCGGCGACGCTGATCCAGGGCTCCATCAAGCTTGCCGCGGCGACTTCGCCTTTGCTGAGCGCGTCCAGGCGCTCCTTCATGGTGCCGGCGAACGCCCACTTGATCTGCTCGCGCTTGAGAAACCCCTCGAGCAGCTTCAGCGTGGTGAAATGCGAGCCGTTGAAGGGGCTCACCGCGATCGGCTTGTTCTTGAGCTGCTCGGGCTCGTAGATCCGCGCCTTGGGATCGGTGACGATCGCGAAAGTGGACATCGCCGAGCCCAGCGCCACGATCTTCGCGGGACGATGCCCTGTCTTGCCAGCCTCAACCGCGCGCTTCATGACGCCCCATTCGCACATGCGAAACTGGTCGCACTGGCCCTGGTCGTAGAGCGCCTCCATGGTGCGCTCGAATATGTTCTCCCGCAGCGCCCGATGGTCGGAATCGCGCTGCCCCGATCCCGGCGTCTTCAGGATGTCGACGTCGAGTCCCTCGTCACGGAAAAAACCCTCGTCGCGGGCCACGAGCAGCGGCAGGTCGTGGATCGCGTTCATCATCGAAACTCGCACTTTCTTCAGGGCCTTCGCCATGGCGATTCGCCTCCTTCGCGTCCGGGGTGGACTAGTATATTTGACCGGGGGGGAAAATACAGCCCGTCGCTTCAGGCCGCGCCCGCCCGAAGCGCCGGCATCACCTCCCCGACGAACAGGCCCATCGAGCGCATCGCCAGCTCCGGCCGCAGATCGCCGAAGGAAAACACCAGCAACAGATAATTGATTCCCGATTCGCGCACCACGCCGGCGAGCTCCCGCGCGACGGTCTCCGGCGCGCCGGCCACCAGGCGCGTGACCGCGGCCGCCGACGTGGGGCTGACGTTCAGCAGGTCGGGCCTGCCGTGCTTGCGAGTGAGATGGGTCAGGTGATCGCTCCAGACCTTGTACGCGGCGCCGCCCGTCCTGACCGCCTCCGCGTCGGTGTCGGCAATGAAAACGTGCTGGGATTTTCCGAGCTTCGGCGCGCGCACGTGCGCGTTGTGGCGCCCGGGATCGTTTCTGTGCCGCGCCCAGACCTCCCGGTATTGCGCATAGAGCTTGCCGGCTTCCGCGGCGCTCGTGTTGAGCACGGTGTGGTAGCCGTGACGAGCCGTGAACTCGATCGAGTTCTTGTCGCTGCTGGGGAACCACAAAGGCGGATACGGCCGCTGGCGCGGCTGGAGGTAGAGCTCGAGGTCCCGGTAGGAGAAATATTTCCCCTCGTGGTCGAGGACCGAGCTCCCGCAGGCGGCAAAAAAAACCTCGAGCGTCTCGCGGTAGCGCTCGCGCGACTCATCGACGTTCTTCATGAAAAAATAAGAGGATTCGATCGGCGAGACACCGCGCCCCACGCCGAGCTCCAGCCGCCCGCCGCTCATGTGATCGAGCATGCAGATCTCGTTGTAGAAGCGAAAGGGGTTGTACCAGGGCAGACAGAACGTGAGAGCACCCAGCCGGAGCCTCGCCGTGCGCTGGATCGCCGCGGAGAGCACGAGCGCGGGCGAAGCGTCGATCGAGAGCGGCGTACCCTGGTGCTCCGCGATGTGCCAGGCGTAGAAGCCCGCCTTGTCCGCCGCTTCGGCGATCTGCAGCTTGTGCTCGAAGATCTCGCCCGCCGGCGCATCGGACCACTCGATCCAGTCGAAAATACCGAATTCGAGCGGGCTTTCCGGGAATGCGTCGTCAGACACGGCCTCCTCCTCACCTATTGACAGCGAATTGAAAGACGGGCGTCAGTTTCCTGCAAGGAGCCTGGTGCAAATTATCCGTTACCGCTCGCCGAACGGCCTCTGTGAAAGCCCGCCATGAAAAGATTCCTTGCCGGATCGATCGCTTCTCTCCTCCTTGCATCCGCGCACGCCCAGGCTCCCGAGCCCGCGGTCGAGCCCAACACGCTCGCCACGACCATTTTCCTGGTGCTGTTCGTGGGCTTCTGCGCCGGTTTCGTCTGGATGGTGTGGCGAAACAAGGACAAGAAGAAGGAGAAGGAATAGCCGGAACGGGAGGGTGCCGGGATCAAACTTCGATCCCCCGGTAAAGCCAGTCCACCTCCCAGAAGGTTTCGGGCGTCCTCTGCGCAAGCAGATGATTGCGCAGGTCGCGCGCGCCGCCGTTCGCGTGGATGATGTCGCCGAAGATCCGCGAAGTGATCGTGACGCGCGCGGTGCGCAGATAGCGCTCCTTCTCGTAGGCGGCCAGCGCCGCTGCGACCTCGCTCCCCGCCTTTTCGAGCAGTCCGGATAGCACCACGGCGTCCTCGATCGCCATGCACGCCCCTTGAGCCAGGTATTGCAGGGTCGGGTGCGCGGCGTCCCCGAGCAGCGCGACGTTGCCGCGGGTCCACCCGGAGCGGGGCTCGCGGTCGTGCAGCACCCAGTTCTTGTCCTTGCCGACGTAGCCGAGCATTTCCTGGACTTGGGGCGTGGTGCGCGAGAACACCTCCATCAGCTCGTCCGGACCGCCGTAGTCCTGCCGCTCGCCGTTCTCGAACTTGCGACTCGCGACGGTGGCGACGTTGTTCATGACGGTGCCGCCGCGGAGCCGATACTGGACGAAGTGCAGGTTCGGGCCGATCCAGATCACCATGTCGTCGAAGTGCGACTGGTCCTTCACCTGGTCGAAGGGCACGACGCCGCGGTAGGTGACGTGCCCAGCGGGGCGCGGCGGACCGTCCCCGATGAGGATCTCGCGCACGCGCGAGCGCAGTCCGTCCGCGCCGATCATCGCGCGCCCCTCGTATTCCGAGCCGTCGGCGAATTTCGCCACCACGCCGTCGCCACGGTCGTCGAAGCTCACCAGCTCCTTCGAGGTGTGCAGGCTGATTTCGTCGCGCTTGCGGCAGGCCTCGAGCAGCGCGCCGTGCAGGTCGCGGCGGTGGACCACGGTGTAGGGTGCCCGGAAGTGCCCGCGGAAGCCCGCCCCGCAGGAAATGCGCGTGAGCTCCTTGTCGGTGAGGGCGTCGATGAGAATCAGGTTCTTGGTGAACACGGCTTGGGACTCAAGGTCTCTCATCACCCCCAGCCAGTCGAGCATACGGTAGGCGTTCGGCCCCTGCTGGATGCCGTAGCCGATCTCGCCGAACTCGGGGGCTTTCTCCAGCACGCGAGAACGCAATCCGCGGCGCGCGAGCGCAAGCGCGCTCGCCACGCCGCCGATGCCGCCGCCGACGATGAGGACTTCCGTTCTGGTCTTGGCGCTCACGGGCCGGGATTCTACCTCCCTAGCGCGCCTTGCGGCGGGTGGCCGCGCTACAATGATCGCGATGAGATACGAGCACGACTCCGCTTCGTTCGCCTGGAAGGCCTCGAGCTTCAAGAATCCTTCCGACTACCTGGTCGAGCTGACGAGCGATGACCGCGGCGAGATGATCGCGGCAATCGACACCCTTGAAAGGAACGGCCGCCTCGTCCCTGTCCAGGCGCTGACGAAGAGCGATTTTCGCTTCGACGGGCTGCACAACAAGCTCGAGCGCGGCTACGCCGAGGTGCGCTCGGGCAAGGGCTTCGTCGTGTTGCGCGGCCTGCCCTTCGAGGGCCTTTCGCTCGAGCAGTTCACCGCCTGCGCCTGGGGCGTGGGCCTGCATTTCGGACGAGCGCTGTCGCAGAACGCTCAAGGAGAGCTCGTCACGTCGGTGGTCGACGCGACCGCCGAGGACGCGACCCCGCGCATGTACCGCAGCAATCTCGAGCTGCGGCCGCACTCGGACATCACCGCGATGATCTCGCTCGCCTGCTGGCACAAGTCGGCCTCGGGCGGCGCCTCGATCATCGTGAGCGGCGTGACCGTGCACGACGCGATCCGCAGCCGCGCCCCGCAACTGCTCGAGCCGCTCTACCGCGGCTACCACTACCACCGCCTGGGCGAAGAAGGACCGGGCGAGGAGCCGGCGACGCCCTACCGGACCCCGGTGTTCGCCAACCGCAACGGCCAGCTGAGCTGCCGCTACCAACGCTCCGGCATCGCAGCGGGCCAACGCGAGTGCGGCGTGCCACTCGATGAACGCGACCTCTCGGCGCTGAACCTTTTCGACCAAGTCGCGGCGGCGCCCGAGAACCGCCTCGCGTTCTTCCTCGAGCGCGGCGACATGATCGTCATCAACAACTACACCGTGATGCACGCGCGTACCCGCTTCACGAACTTCCCCGAACCCGAGCGGCAGCGGCGCCTGGTGCGGCTGTGGTTCGACGCCGAGGATTTTCGCGACGTGCCGCGCGAGTTCAACCTGTTCGCGGAGAACGGAATCCCGAAGCAGGAAGGCCGGCGCGCGACCTTCGACTTCAAGAAGCTCTACGGCGACGATCCGGTCGCGACGGGCGGCGTACCCGACCTCAAGGTGAGCGACGGCGAAGCAGCGCAGAGCCGCTAAAGGACATGAAGACCATTCTGCGATGCTTCGCGTTCGCGGCGGTGCTCGCGCCGCTTGCCTCTGCGGCGCAAAACTATCCGACGCGAGCGGTGCGGCTGATGGTTCCGTTTCCTCCGGGCGGCGCGACCGACATCGTCGGGCGCCTCGTGGCCGCGAAGATGCAGGAAGTGTGGGGCCAGCCGGTGGTGATCGAAAACAGGCCCGGCGCGGGAACGGTGGTCGGGACCGACTACGTTGCCAAGTCCGCGCCCGACGGCCACACGCTCGGCACGGTGGTCACGGCCTACGTCATCAATCCGAGCCTGCGCGCCGACCTGCCCTACAACACGCTGAAGGACCTCGCGGGCGTCACCCAGGTTTCGGTGCAGCACCTCGTGATGGCGGCGCATCCTTCGCTTCCCGCGAACAACATCGCGGAGCTCGTCGCGCTGGCGAAGAAGGAGCCGGGGAAGCTCAGCTACGCAACGCCGGGGAGCGGCACCGCCATGCATCTCTCTGTGGAGCTGCTCAAGACCACGGCCGGCGTCGAACTGGTGCACGTGCCCTACAAGGGCGGCGCGCCGGCGCAGCAGGACGTGCTCGCCGGGCACGTTCCGATCCTGATGGACGTGCTCTACGCGGTGCAGCCCCTGATCAAATCCGGAAGGATCAAGGTGCTCGCGCTGCTCTCGCCCGCGACCGCATCGGCGCCGATATCGCGCGGGCCGTGAAATCCTCCGACCTGACCGAGCGCATGAGGCAGCAGGGCACGGAGCCGATCGGCTCGACGCCCGATCAGTTCGACGCGCTGATCCGCGCGGAGATCGAGAAGTGGGCGAAGGTAGTAAAGCAGTCGGGGGCGAAGGTGGACTAGCGTTCAATCTGGCTTGATCCCGCCGCGCTCGACCACCGCGGTCCACCGCTCGATCTCCGCCTTCATGAAAGCGCCGAATTCTTCCGGCGTGCCCGCCACAACGTCGAAGCCGATCTGCGTCATGCGCTCGCTGACTTCGGGCGAGCGCAGCGCGCGCACGGTCGCGTCATTCAGCTTCGCTACGACGTCGCGCGGCGTCTTCGCCGGCGCCGCGACCGCCTGCCAGGAGGTGACGACCAGGTCCGGGTATCCCGCTTCCGCGGCCGAAGGCACGTTGGGCAGCTGCGGGTGGCGCGCCTTCGCAGTCACCACGAGCGCCTTCATCCTGCCGGCCTTGATGTAGCCGGTCACCGCGCCCAGGTTCTGAAACGAGAAATCGACCTGGTTGCCGATGATGTCCGTCTGGCAGGCGGCGCCGCCCTTGTACGGCACGTGGATCGCGGTGAAATTGGCGCTCTGGCGAAACACCTCGCCGGTGAGGTGGTCCGACGAGCCGCTGCCGCTCGAGCAGTAGGCGAGGCGCCCGGGATTTTTCTTCGCAAGCTCGACCAGCTCTCTTGCCGAATCCGCAGGCAGCGTCGGCTTCGCGATCAGCACGTTGGGCGTGGTCACCGCGAGCGTGATCGGCGCAAAATCGCGCAGCGGCTGATAGCGCAGATCCTTGAACAGCGCCGCGTTGATCGAGAACACGCCGATCGAGCCCACGAGGATGGTGTAGCCGTCCGCTTCGGACTTGGCGACGAACTCGGCGGCGATGGCACCGTTGGCGCCGGGCCGGTTCTCGACCACGGCCGGCTGGCGGAGGAATTCCTGGAACTTGGAGCCGATCGCGCGGCCGACGATATCCGACGACCCGCCGGCGACAAAAGGGATCACGATCCTGATCGGCTTGCCGGGATAGGCCTGCGCCAGCGGGGCGGGGGGGATGCAGGCGAGCGCGAGTGTGCCGGCTGCAACAATGCATTTCATTTCTGCTCTCCTCATCGGAGCGAATGTCGACTCGCGCCGCCTAGGGTTTGATCAAGCCGATCCGCTTCAATATCTCGGTGTTCAGCTTGTACTCCCGCCACAGATCCGCGCGCAGCGGCTCGCCGGCGCGGTAATCCACATCCACGCCGCGAGCGGTCATCGTCTTCGCGAACGCGGGATCGTCGACGACGGCTTTGGCGGCGTCGTGGATCTGCTTGACGATGGATGCAGGCGTGCCCTTGGGCACGACCAGCAGGTACCACACGCCGTTCGCAACGTCCCAGCCCGCTTCTTTCGCGGTCGGCGTGTCGGGAAAGGCCGGGTGGCGCTTTTCCTGGAAGACCGCGAGCACGCGTATGCGCTTGCCGTCGACGAGCGGCTTAACCTCGCCCGGCTGTGCCACCACCGCCTCGATGTGGTTGCCGAGGAGCGCGGGCGAGGATTGCGCCCAGCCGGCGTAAGGCACCGGAATCATCTTCGTGCCTGTCCGGAAGATGAACTCCTCGAGGTTGAGGTGGCTCGCCGTGCCCTCGCCCGGCGTCCCGACGCGCATCTTGCCCGGGTTCGCTTTCGCGTCGGCGACGAAGTCCTGGATGGACTTCCACGGCGCGTCGGCGGTCACCGCCAACAGCGGATAGTAGGCGACCACGTTGATCACCGGGTCGTACTCGTCCGGCGTCTTGTAGGCGAGCTTCGGGTTCATCTGCGGCGCGATGACGAGCGACGACTGAGGCGTGAGCAGGATGCTGTAGCCGTCGGGCTTCGCCTGGATCAGGTCCGTGACGCCCACCGCGCCCCCGGCGCCCGGCTTGTTCACGACGGTGATGCCGTGAGGAAACTTTGGCTTCATCCCGTCGGCGAC
>VBCJ01000332.1 GCA_005884335.1 Betaproteobacteria bacterium
AGCGCACCCCATCGGGCTGCCGCCGAACTGCGCCTAAGGGTCCCAGGGTCCCTGCCCGCGGCGCGGCAGGAGAACCCGGCGCGCGGACTAATTAGTCGGCGGCGAAGCACCCTTCCAGTGCGGGCGGCAGCACCCTTCCGGCCCGGTGGTAGCTCCGCTGCCCGAGGAACATAAGCCGTCGCTAATACATAACGTTCCTCGCAGCGCTCTTGTAACAAAACGTAAATGCCCTGATAGCTCCAGATGCGGAATATTTCCTCGGAGTTTCTGTTTACACGTCAGCCCTAGAAACTATCCGCTATGCCGGCGGCATAGCAAACGCTACGAAGGGAGATGCTCATGATGAAGATCCGGGACGTCCTGATTGGTTTTGTCGTGTCCGCTATCGTGGTCGGGATCGCGGTTTCCTGCGGCGGCGGCGGGGGAGGAAGCAGCGGTCCTACGGGACCCGCGACCTACACCGTAAGCGGCGCGCTCTCGGGCGCCACGGGCACCATAGTGCTCAAGTTGAACGGCGGCAGCAACATTTCGATGGCCAATGGCTCATTCACGTTCGCTACCATGCTCGCGGACCAGGACTTCTACAATGTCCAGGTGGTCGACGCCAATGACCGCTGCACCGTCGCCGGCGGCGCGGGACAGATCGGCGTGGGATATTCCGCTGCGAATGTCACCGGCGTCGCCGTCACCTGCGCCGCGCAGGGAACCCAGAAAGTCATTCGCTCTGCGCGGCTCGATGGGGCGCAGGAAGGAAGCATGTCGTCCGCAACCGGCGTCGGCGGGGTCATCGTCGATCCGACGGACACGGATGTCAACGGAAACGTACTCATCACCGGCGGCATCACCTTCTCGGGCCTCACGTCGACCGGGCAGCACATCCATCAGGCTCCCGTCGGAAACCCCACCGCAACCGGGCCCGTCATCATCCCTCTGACGCTGGCCTCCGACGGCAAGACCGCGATCGTACCGCCTGGGCGGAGGCTGACGCCGGCGCAATACACCGCACTCCTTGCGGGCGAGCTCTATTTCAACGTTCACAGCGCTAATAACCTCTGCCCTCCCGCTCCGACCTGCGCGGCCGGCGAGATTCGCGGTCAGATCAATACGCAGGGAGGTGTCCTCGCCAGCGCCGTGTCGCTCGACAACACGCAGGAAGTCCCGTCCAGCCAGTCGACCGCGACCGGCAAAGGTACGGTGGTAGCGGACGCGGCAACCGGCGCCATCCTGATCACGTACATCACGCACACCGTGAGCAATGCGAGCGCAGCGCATATCCACGCCAGCCCAACGGGGCCTGGGAGCAATGGCTCCGTCATCATTGGATTCCCCAATCTCCAAACGAATGTGGACGGCGCTGGAACGAATCTCGCGTACCCGACCGTGACATCGCCACCGACCGCACTGAACACAACGAACCTGGCGAATTTCCTCGCGAACTATCTCTACTTCAATGTTCACAGCCCTAATAACCTCTGCCCTCCCGCCGCTACCTGCGGGGCCGGCGAGATTCGCGGTAATATCGCGGTTCAATAAGGACGCGTCCTGACCGGTCCCTCGTGCGGGCAGCAATTGCGATCGTGACCCTCGCCCTTGCCGCCTGCGGGGCCGGCAGCGGCGAGGGGCTCGATCAGAACGGGCAGCCTCTTTCGGGCGGCGGGGCGCCGCCCGGCGGGCTCGCGCCGACGCTCGCCTCCATTCAGGACAACGTCTTTACGGTCACCTGCGCCGTCCCGGGCTGCCACGGCGGCGCGGGGGCGCAGCAGGGGCTGCGGCTCGATCCCGGCTTCAGCGCCGGAAGCCTGATCAACGTCGCCAGTCCCCGCGATCCAAACCTGATCCGCGTGGTTCCAGGCGATCCCGACGCGAGCTTCCTCATCCAGAAGCTCCAAGGGGCCGATGGGCTGCTCGGCGACCGCATGCCTGACGGCGGACCCTACCTTACGACGGCGACGGTCAACGTGATCCGCCAGTGGATCCTGGACGGCGCGCCGCAATGAAAACCGGAACGCTCTTCGCGCTGCCGCTCGCCGCCGCGCTGCTCGCGCCCGTAGTCTCGCTCGCCGAGCCGTATCTCGCGGTGCGCACCGGGTACAAGTGCATGGTCTGCCACGTCAATCCCACGGGCGGTGGCAAACGCACCGAGTTCGGCAGCATCTACAGCCAGACCGCCATGGCCGCGGAGCGCCTCGATCTTCGCACGGGTCAAGCCGTTCCGGCCGGCGGGTCCGAACCGGCGTCCTGGACGGGAAGACTCAACGATCAGTTCGCGGTCGGCGCCGACCTGCGCGCCAATTCGCAATACACCGCCGTCCCGCACGACACCGACACGTTCGCCTTCAGCCAGCGCGCCCAGGCCTATCTCGAAGTGAAGCCGATCGCCGATCGCCTGACGATCTACCTGGACGAGCGCGTCTCGCCCGGCGCGGCGACCAATCGCGAGACCTACGCCCTGCTCTGGTTCGCGAACCGGAGCGCGTACGTAAAGGCGGGGCGGATGTTCGTCCCGTTCGGGCTGCGCATCGAGGACGACACCGCTTTCATCCGCCAGGTGACGGGAACGAGCTTCAATTCATCCGACGACGGCGTCGAAGGGGGCTTCGAGCTCGGGCCGTGGTCCGCCCAGGTTTCCGTGACGAACGGCGCGGGCGGAGGCACGGAGACCAACCGCGGCAAGCAGATCAGCTCGCTCTTCGGCTTCGTGCAGCCCGGCTGGCGCATGGGCTTGAGCTCCAGCACGAATTTCAACGGCGGGGCGGATCGCCGCATGCAGAGCGCTTTCGCGGGGCTGCGAACCGGCAGGATCAGCTGGCTCGCTTCGGGCGTGTACATCACCGACGACGGAACCCCGACCGGGCGATTGAAGCAATGGGCGACGCTCGTCGAAGGCAACTACGAGGCGGCCAAGGGTCACAACCTGAAGCTCACCTACGAATACTACGATCCCAACGCCGATGTGAAGGAAGACCAGCGCGAGCGCTACAGCGCGGTGTGGGAATACGTGCCGTTCCAGTTCACGCAGTTCCGCCTGGGCGCGCGCAAGAGCAACGGCATTCCCCAGAACAACGCGCAGAACGCGACCGAGCTCTTCCTGCAGTGGCACGCGTTTTTCTGATACCTCCGCGCTCCCGTCTCGCGTGAAGAAGTGGGCGTTTGTTATTCCCGCTGTGCTCGGTGTGTTTGCGAGTAGCTTCAGTCGTGCCGAGAGTGAAATGTCAGTGGGGGTCGGCACCGGGGCCTTATACAGCGGCATAGGAATCAACGTCGGCAGGAGAGGCGAGCACGCCTTCGGATATCTCGCCGCTGGTTGCGGTGTAGGTTACTCAAGCGACAAGGGCTGGGACGTGCCCTGCGGCGCCGGTGCAGGTTGGATATTGACGGATCTTTTGACGAAGACGAACGATCGACATGGCTTGGGGATTTATGTGGGTCCGGTGAGCACCAGGGGCTCGCTCGGCGACAGGAAGGAGGTTTACGGCGCAGGGCTGACCTACGTCTACTTCTTCGGCGATGGCATCGCGAAAGGCTGGAACCTTGGGATTACGCCGACCGTGGGAAAAAAGTATGGAGATTACCGCGCCGGTGCGTTGATCAACGTCGGCTACCAATTCTAGTTGCCGCCCCCGGCCGAGAAGGCCGCCGTACCGGTCAACCCCAGGGCCCCAGGTAGGGCTCGCCTGTATACGTATCGGATTTCGGTTCGACCGCTTTCGGCCAGTCGGTGACGCGTTCGGGTGTCCGCCTTCTTCCGAGGCGCGGGCGTCCGTCCCATCCGATCTGCTCCATGTAGTAGTACAGCTGGATCGCGTGCCCGGCCGGGTCGAGCACGTGGGCGCTGTAGTCGATACCCGGAGAG
>VBCJ01000333.1 GCA_005884335.1 Betaproteobacteria bacterium
GAACGCCTACCAGGACGACAACCGCTGCACGCTGGATGCGATCGCGCAGCTCGGGGCGGACGCGAAGGGCGTGGGCGTGGTGAAGCCCTCGGTCAGCGATGCGCAGCTCGAGGCGCTCACCCGCGGCGGCATCCGCGGGATCCGCTTCATGACGCTCCCCGGAGGCGCGCTCGGCTGGGACGTGATGGACGGGCTCGCCGCGCGCGTGCATGCCTTCGGCTGGCACGCGGTGGTGCAGCTCGACGGCCGCACGCTCCCCGAGCGCGAGGCGCAGATCCTGCGCCTCCCCGGACGCTTCATCATCGACCACGTCGGCAAGTTCCTCGAGCCCGTGCCGCCGCAGCACCCCGCGTTCAAGTCGCTGCTCAGGCTCGTCGACTCGGGCCGCTGCTGGGTGAAGCTCTCGGCTGCGTACGAAGTGTCGAAGAGCGGACCGCCGCGATACGAGGACGTCGGTATTCTCGCGAAAGCGCTGGTCAAGGCGGCGCCGGAGCGCATGCTCTGGGCGAGCAACTGGCCGCATCCGACCGCGGCGAAGGACGCCTTCCCGGACGACGCCAACCTGCTCGACGTCCTGCTCGAGTGGGCGCCCGACGAAGCCGCTCGCCGCGGGATCCTCGTGGACAACCCCGCCGAGCTGTACGGGTTCTAACGCGCGCTGCGAAGAAGAAAAAGAAAGGCACGAGCGTCGCGCGGCGCTAGTGGCGTTCCGACTTGGCCTGACTATCTCTCCGACGACCTCAAAGTACATCCGGCACTAAAACTGGTCCTGTATCGAGAGGCTGCAAACGGGCCAGGAGCGGACATTCGGCGCGAGACGCACGAGCTACACCGCACCTTCGCTGGCGGAGGCCGTGCGCCCTATACCGCCAGCTCTTTACCACTAGACTCGCTCCGATTCGCCCCGTTGAGGGGTGCGAATGAGGAGCCAAGTTAACATAAGACCGATGTGCGCCGTTCAGGACAGCTTCAAGCACTGGACTGCGGCGCACCGGAGAATTGATTATCCTATCCGTCGACTCTGACGCGATGTCGCACATGATCCCGCGCATGACCATCGGCCCCACCCTCGATCCGCACAACGTGTCGGATGCGATCGACGTCCTGTCGCAGCGAAATGGCTTCCACATCTCCGACATCGGCATCTCGGAGATCCCGTACCGGCGCATCGCCGAATGAGCGACGTCCTTTCGCTCATCGGCAACACGCCGCTCGTGGAGGTGACGCGGTTCGACACCGGGCCGTGCAAGCTTTTCCTCAAGCTCGAGAGCCAGAATCCCGGAGGCTCGATCAAGGACCGCATCGGACTCTCGATGATCGAGGCCGCCGAGCGCGATGGAAAGCTGAAGCCGGGCGGCACGATCGTCGAGGCCACCGCGGGCAACACCGGACTCGGGCTGGCACTCGTTGCCGCGCGCAAGGGCTACCGGTTGGTGCTCGTCATCCCCGACAAGATGAGCCAGGAGAAAGTGTTCCATCTGAAGGCGTTCGGCGCGGAAGTCGTGATGACGCGCTCCGACGTCGGCAAGGGCCACGCCGACTACTACCAGGACCGCGCGGAGAAGATCGCGAAGGAAACCCCCGGGGCGCTCTACGTGAACCAGTTCGGCAACCCCGCCAATCCGCACGCGCACGAGACCACGACCGGCCCCGAGATCTGGGCGCAGATGAATCACAACCTCGACGCTGTCGTCTGCGGCGTGGGCAGCGGCGGCACCATCACCGGGCTCACGCGCTTCTTCCGCAAGGCCGCGCCGAGTGTCGCGATGGTGTTGGCCGACCCCGCGGGCTCGATCCTCGCCGATTACCTGAAGACCGGAAAGATCGGCGAAGCGGGCTCGTGGCTGGTCGAAGGCATCGGCGAGGATTTCATTCCTCCCGTTTCCGATTTGAGCGGCGTGAAGGAAGCCTTCAGCATCACCGACGCCGAAAGCTTTTCGGTGGCGCGCGAGCTGCTCGCGAAGGAGAGCATCTTCGCCGGATCCTCCACCGGCACGCTGCTTGCTGCTGCGCTCAAATACTGCCGCTCTCGAACGAAGCCCGAGCGGGTCGTCACCTTCGTGTGCGACAGCGGCAACAAGTACCTCTCGAAGATGTTCAACGACTACTGGCTCGCCGATCAGGGCTTCCGCGAGCGCGCCAGGCACGGCGACCTGCGCGACCTGATCGGTCGCCCCGTCGAGGAGCGCGCCGCGGTGAGCGTGGAGTCGGAAGATACGCTCCTCACCGCCTACGGGCGCTTCAAGCTCCACGACGTCTCGCAGCTCCCGGTGCTCGAGGGCGAGGGCATCGTGGGCTTGATCGACGAGTACGACGTGCTGATGGCGGTGACGCGCGGCAGCTCGACTTTCCGTGATCCGGTGCGCAAGCACATGAGCACGCGCCTTGAGACGCTGGCACCCTCGGCCTCGCTGGATGAAGTGCTGCGCATCCTCGACCACGGGCACGTGCCGATCGTGGCCGAGGGCCGGCGCTTCCTGGGGCTCATCACCCGCATCGACCTCCTGAACAGCCTCCGACGAAAGCTCCCATGAGAAGCCCGAAGAAGCCTCCGCTTTTCGCCACCCGCGCGATCCGCGCCGGGCAGCCGCCCGATCCCGCGACGGGAGCCGTGATCACGCCCATCTACGCGACCTCGACCTACGCGCAGGAAAGCCCCGGCAAGCACAAGGGGCTCGATTACGGGCGCTCGCACAATCCGACGCGCTACGCCTACGAGCGCTGCGTGGCGGATCTCGAGGGCGGCAAGCACGGCTTCGCGTTCTCCTCGGGCATGGCGGCGACCGGCACGGTGCTCGAGCTTCTGGATTCGGGCGCGCACGTCGTAGCGCTCGACGACCTCTATGGCGGGACGCGGCGCCTCTTCGAGCGTGTGCGCCGCCGCTCCGCGGGGCTCGACTTCACCTACTCGACGCTCGCCAGCCGCAAGGAGTTACTCGCCGCGATCAAGCCCAAGACGAAGATGATCTGGGTCGAGACGCCGTCCAATCCGCTCTTGAAGCTCGTCGACCTCGCGATGGTCGCGGAAGTCGCGCGCGCGAAGGGCATCCTCGCCGTGGCCGACAACACGTTCGCCTCCCCCTGGGTGCAGCGCCCGCTCGAGCACGGCTTCGATATCGTCGTGCACTCCGCGACCAAATACCTGAACGGCCACTCGGACCTGATCGGGGGCGTGGCGGTGACCTCGAGCAAGGAGATCGGCGAGAAGCTCACGTTCCTGCAGAACGCGATCGGCTCGGTGCCGAGCGCCTTCGACTGCTTCCTCGTGACGCGCGGCCTGAAGACCCTCGCCCTTCGCATGCAGCGCCATTGCGAGAACGCACTCGCGATCGCGCAATGGCTCGAGGGCCACGCGAAGATCGAGCGGGTGTTCTATCCCGGGCTGAAGAGCCACCCGCAGCGCGCCCTCGCGAAGCGACAGATGGCGGCCGGCGGCGGCATGGTTTCCGCGATCGTGAAAGGCGGGGAGAAAGCGGCGCTGCGCTTCCTCGAGCGCTGCGAGATCTTCACGCTCGCCGAAAGCCTGGGCGGCGTGGAGAGCCTGATCGAGCACCCGGCGATCATGACGCACGCCTCGGTGCCCGCCGAGGTGCGCGGCGAGATCGGGATCAGCGACGCGCTGGTGCGGCTTTCGGTCGGCGTTGAAGACGTCGAAGACCTGATCGCAGACCTGGAGCAGGCGCTCGGCTGACCCTCTCCCCGGCCCTCTCCCAAGGGAGAGGGAGATATCTAGTCGGCGTGCGGCGCGACTATCGCGTCGATGCGCCCCATCACGGCGGGCGTGAGCTTAGGAATGAACTCCGCGGCGCGCAGGTTCTCCTCCACTTGCGAAACGCGCGAAGCTCCGGTGATCACGGTCGAGACGTTCGGATTGCGCGCGCACCACGCGATCGCGAGCTGCGCGAGCGTGCAGCCGAGCTCCTTCGCCACCGCCTCGAGCTTGCCGACCGTGTCGTACTTCGCCTTGTCGGTGAGGTCGTCCTAGAGGAACTTCATGCGCGGGATGGCGCCGCGGCTGTCGGCCGGCCCGCGCGGTACTTGCCGGTGAGCAGGCCCGAGGCGTGCGGGCTCCAGGTCGTGAGCCCCAGGCCGATCTCGTCGTAGAGGCGCGCGTATTCGCGCTCGACGCGGTTGCAGTGGAAGAGGTTGTACTCGGGCTGCTCCATCACGGGCTTGCGCAGGTGGTGCTTGTCCGCGATCTGCCACGCCGCCATGATCTCGGCCGCGCTCTATTCGGAAGTGCCCCAGTAGAACGCCTTGCCGCGCTCGATCATATCGTGCATCGCTCACACCGTTTTTACCACTAGACTCGCATTTACCACTAGACTCGCTCCGATTCGCCCCGTTGAGGGGTGCGAATGAGGAGCCAAGTTAACATAAGACCGATGTGCGCCGTTCAGGACAGCTTCAAACACTGGACTGCGGCGCGCCGAAGAGTTGATTATCCTATCCGTGAATGTCCGGTATGAAAAAGGCGACCGGCGGCTCAGGGTCGATGGCGGACGCCAAGTACGTCCCCGACCG